>JBHLRJ010000076.1:0-19418 GCA_048882645.1 Candidatus Thorarchaeota archaeon | reverse complement strand
ATCCAAAAAGTGAGCGTAAAATTTTACATTTTTATTGAAATCCTTTAAATCTGAGCAAGCACCAATATGGTCAATATGAAAATGTGTGATAATGCAATGCCTAATATTCATTGGATTTAGTCCAAATTTATTTATTTTCTTAATCATGTTTAAACTCATTCCACAATCGATTAGCACAAGTCCACTTTCACTCTGAGAGTTAATTAGATAGACTGAACAACCAGAATCACCTAAATGATATACATTCTTAACAACTTCTCTCATCATTATCACAAATTTTATAATTCTTTTTCATTTTTTACATAAATTTTTTGGCTATCTCTTATTTAAAAATGTTTAGATTTCTAATAAAATATGTATATAAAAAATATTTACGTAAAGTTTAGTCTATACTTTCCCGATATTAAGATTATGTAAAAAATCTAAACTTTCCAAACTATCCTTAAACGAACTACTCTCAATAATTAAAAATTTTTCTTTTAGAGCTGGTATTTTTGAGAATAATGTTTTGAATGGAATTGATCCATCTGCCAAGCTTCTGTGTGTATCTTTCCCATAATTATTTGATAAATGGATGGCAATTAAGGGAAATTCACATATAAGGCTAATTTCTTTAAATAACATATTTAAATTAGTATAAAAAGTATTAAGATGACCTATATCAAGTACGTATTGTAGAGTGGGAAATAATTGGTTATAATGTCGAATGTCATTTACATTTTGAATCAAACCGGATGTTCTAGATTTTTGACGATTTTCAATAGCAAATGGTATTTTATGGATGTTAGATATATTAATTAATTCCGATATTGATTTGACATGTTGTTTATGGGCATTTTCTTTTACTGATGGCATTTCAAAAAAAGTATCGCTAATTTTTCCTGTATGTACAACAACATATGAAGGGTTCCATCTCTTTACGAATCTTATTTCCTTTATTAAGACTTTAGTTGAATAATAACGTAATTTATTGTCTAATGAGGCAATATTCAGATCAATAAATGACAAATGAAAGGATAAGTGAACATCTGATGAATGTATCTTATTAATTAGTTTTATTAACTTCTTCTGATTTTCTTGGAATTTAAATATTGGATTATCTAGCTGAACCTCACATAAATCTATTTTAAGATTAATTATTGAATCTATTACCTTCTCAATATCCCAATTAGCGCGAATTGAAATACCTAACACACATCTATAAAAAATAATAAATCATAAAAAATTTGGGGAATCAAGAATAAAAATACAATGATAGAAATGCCTGAAAAAGGAGACGGATTAGTTTCAAAATATTTAAACAGACCAATATCTCATCAAATATCAAAATTTATTTTACATTTCTGGCCCCTATGTAATCCAAATATTATTTCTATTATTTCTGCCATAACTGGGATTTTTGGTTCAATTTTATTCTACATAAACTTTCCTTTACTAGGAGGAATTTTTGTTCAATTATCAAGCATAATTGATGGTTCTGACGGTGAAGTGGCCCGTGCCAATGGTAGAACTTCGTTTTTTGGAGGGTTCTTTGATTCTGTAATGGATCGTTATGTTGATGTTTTAATATTTGTAAGCCTTATTTTTTATTCTCTTAGAGTTCTTTTTATTATTCATGCATTTTTATTAGGAATAATTACAATTACTGGATCCTATTTAATAAGCTATACTGCTGCTAAGGTTGAATTAAAAGACGGTATTAGTTTTTCAAGAACAATTCAAGGAAGAGATACAAGACTATTTATTGTATTTTTAGCGGGAATTTGTGCTATTTTCTCAGATTGGGCAATTCCAATATGCTTAGTCTTAATATCAATTCTAACTCATGGATTTGTCATTTTAAGAATCAATCAATTAAGAAAAAACAAGGAGTTGGATTAAATTTCTTCTACCAAATATTCAAATCTATTTTTTCAACTAAATTTTACTCCGATGAGATCTTATCTGAATATGTATAATTTATCCTATCGGAGCTAAACCAAAAGGGTAAATATTAGAAGAGTTATTAAAGAGTCTTTTTAATTGATTATAAATTTTATAATTATCAACATCCAGCCAAATTGTTCTTGAAAAATCATGATAACCGACATCTAAACCCGAATTTAGAGATGATAAAATAATGTCTGTTATACCAAATTTATTAAAAGATGATTCAACTTGTTTACATATCATTTTAATAGTTTTAGTTCTTAATAAAAATACACCCATATCTAAACGGTTATATTTAGTTAAATCTTTTCCAATTTTAAGTATATATTTATTCTTTCCTAATACTTTTGTAGCATCATCCTTATCATAATAACCTTCATTATGCATTGGATCAGTTGCTAAAAGAATATCTTTCTTTTTATAGACTTTTATAATATTGGAGAATATATTTTTTGAAAAAATATGATCTGCCATCGATAGTATGGTATATTCTGAAGTAATTTTATTTAGACCTAGAAAAAGACTGTATCCATTTTCTCTTCTTGGAGTCTTGTTTTCGATAATATCTAATTCTAGATTTTCTAAATCAATTGGAAATCGGGTTACAGTCCTTATTATCCTTCTTCTATATTTTAATTTATTAATTATTCTACTAGTCACAAGCTTGATTTTTGTTATTCCCGTTTTTATCATTCCGGTAATTATATATCCTAAAATATTGGAATTATTAAATGCTAGAAAGTATTTTTTAAATCTACTATTATTAAAATTAAATCTGCTAGAACTTCCTGCTGCGAGAATTAAACCTTCTAATTTATCAGAGGATATCAATAAAATCCAACTTTAATATTGAAAATTTTAATATAGGGAAATGATCAGAAATTGTTAAGAATTCAAAATCATATGAATATATAATATGCTTTGATTGAATAAGCAATTACATTTGTAAAGTATTAATCTATACATTTAAAAAAACCTACTAAAATATTTTTGAATTTCTTTCTTAATTAATCTACTTTTTCAACCGTGTGAAGAATAAGATTAACAGATATAAAAGTTTTGGTTTTTGATTAAAAATATATATAACTTTTTAAATAAATAAAATGTTGCTTTATTATTATGTATCTAATCATAGTTTACTCTATACAGCTTATACACAAGAATATGACAAGTCTCTCATATTGATGAAAATAATAATTTTTATAGAAAATTTAATTACTTTTATTACTTAATATTTTCCCAAAATTTGGATTAAAATGGAAGAAGTTAAAGACAACTCAGAAAACGAGGAAAGGCAAGCTTTTTCGATACGAGTGAAAAAATATATCAAGAATTTACTTGATTTCTCTCATTATGATAGAAAAACTATTTTTTACATCATTCTCTTCATTGGTTTGATAATAATTTCTTTAGTCTTATTATATCTCTTAATCTTTGTTGATAATACAATTTTATATCTGGTTGTTATAAAATATTTTGTAAATCCTATTTATGATCTAGGTGTTGGCGGAGTCTTTCTTTTTATAGCGATTATGGGGCTTCAAGGGCTCATAATTCCACTTCCTTCTGAGCTTGTTTTATTATCTGCTGGCATAATTTGGGGGTGGTTATATGGTGGGTTAATGGGTGTTGTTGGCTCAATGGCTGCTGCTCTATTATGCTATTACATAAGTAGACGTGGTGGACGACCTCTAGCTGAAAAGTTTGTTGGTAAGAGGGCAATAAATTTAGCTGATGACTTTATTCATAAATATGGTATATTTGCAATAATTATTGCAAGATTTCTACCATTTATTGCATTTGATCCAATATCATATGCTGCTGGTTTAGTAGATTTGGATGCCAAAAGATATTCAGTTGGAACTTTAATAGGAGCATTCCCTAGAGCATTTTTTTATTCGTTCTTAGGAGCTTCTTTAGGTATTACACCTCCTATATATCCTCCTTATCCTAATATTGAAGCTCAGTCTGCACTATTTAACAATGTCTTCCTCATTATATTTGCAGTTCTAATAATAATGTTTGTAGCATATTACTTGACTGCCAGATATTATGAAAAAAAGAAATTAGGAAAAAGTAATCCAAATCATTAAAAGCTTATTCTAAAAGATAATATGGTGATAATATTTCTTTTTTTAAAATTTATATGAGTTTATTTACACATGATCGAAAAGGAAAAACCATCACAAGAAATTGAAGAAATAGAGATCAAAGATCCCTCCACACTAAATTTGTCTCAATGTTATAAGAAGCTAACCAAAGCAATTAGCACAAAAAATGCGCAATCTATTTATGGCCTTTCAAAAATAATTACAAGGTATCATTTAGAGAATTAGAACGTTTTAAAAATTGACTTTCTTTCCTTTTTTCCAGTCTTTCTGTATCCATATCCCTGTAATGTTAATCTGGTGTTTATCATGGATCATTAAATAATTTTTGGGTGATAAAATTTTGTTCGTTACATTAATATACAAATTTTTGGATTGAAGAAATTTTATATATCTGAAGACTATTTCTTGCTTAAAGGTATTAAGATATTTTAATTAAATTACTAATTGATGAAACTATGAATGTAACAGGAGATTTCGATAAAATTTTAGAGGATAATTTAAAAAGTGAATTAGAATGGCTTGAAAATGAATTTGAGTTCCTTTTTAAGCATAAAAGAATCAATCATTGCTATACAAAACAAGATATATGTATAGGGAATAAAATTTTGGATAACGTTATAAACCTTATCAAAGCTAATGAAAATGAAGAAATACTCAACTTGTTAGCTGCAACTCTCAATAGAATTGAACGAACATTTCCCGAATTTTTTTAATTAGAATAACTATGATGCCACTCAGCTTTTTCTCTTGTAAAAATAACTATACTATACAATATACAATAGGCTAGATCTCTAAATAGAGGTTTATTTAAGGTTAAAGTGCATATTTAAAAGAGAAATTAAGTATTAATTAAATATGGAAAGAATTATATTAACTCACTGGAACAAGCAGACTGGACCAGAACCAATAATTCAATACCCTCCAGAAAAACCCTTTCCATCAAAAGACTTATTCTTAAAAGTTTGGACTAGACATGAATTAAACAAAGAGAATTCAATGATTGAATTTTCTCCTGAGGATGGAACTACTAGTTTTATCTCAATAATACAACAATTTGAAGGAGAAATTTATTTTTTAATTCTCGTTTATGATCAACCCAATCAGGAGGAAAAAGCCATTATTGTAGATTCTCCCGACATATTAGCAATTATGAGTAAAAATTTAGTAGAATTGATTAATACTAATAAAATTACACGAGCAATTTCTGAGGCATTTAAGACTATAAAAAATTATTCCAAATTAGATGAGGAAGATAATTTAGTAAATTTTTTTCAAGATAAAATAAAGCATACTATTTTAAAAATTCTAAGAAATGGTGTAATCTCTAGACACAATCTAACTAATAAATTAAGGAATGAATACGGTTTTTCTACGCTAAATATTGATTTATTACTAATTTCATTTATCCGTGAGAATTTAATAGTTAAAAAGAACGTACCAGGTAGTAAAGATTGTTATTTTTTGATTAAAGATTTAGCATGTACCAGAATTCCTCCTCTAAATTTACCAATTGACAAAATAAATGAATCAGATCTAAAAAGATATAAAGATTTTTTGGACAAGTTCTATTTTAATTATGATGTTATAGCTGATATAGAAAACAAAACAACTATTCAAACTGTTTTATTAGATAAAGATGTTTTTTCCTTAATTAAAACCCTCAGAGAAGGAAGACTTTCTGTTAATGATAGTCTAAATATTTTAAATAATAATGAGGGATTATTTAACGAACTTTTAGAGAAGAAATTCATATATGAAACTAAGGGATTTGTTTATCTTTTTTCAGATGTTAGATTCATCAAGTTTAATCCAATCTTCATCATCCAAAAGATAATGGAAAGATATAGAAAGCAAGAAATATCTATGAATGAATACTTAGCACATTTAAAATTATTAGCTGAGCAATTGGGTACTTCTACTCCAATTGCTTATGAAATAATATAAAAAGTAAGTGACTAAAAAAAATTATTTTTAACTTTTTTTATCTTAGCCCAAAGTAAAACAACCACGCGCTAAGAACCATCATTGATCTAACAAAAATTAAATAGATACCCGGAGGTAATAGTCCATCCATAACAGCACCGATTATGTATATAAAAGCCCCAAAAGATATCAAGATAAATTTTCTTCTTATTGTTCCCGTCGATTGGATACCTTTTATTAGGAAACCAAATCCAAGAAATATAAATATTGATAGTAAAAATATTAAGGCAACTAAACCAGAGATTGAAATGAGATTAAGATTATCATTAATTAAATCACTCCCTAAAGGAACAGGATTTGGTTGTTCAATAGTACCTGAAGGATCAAGAAAAAGAAATACTTCAAAAACTATTCCTAAAACTATATAAGGTGAAAAAACATACCATTTTCCTTTTGGTGTAATGAGGATAGCACCTACATACATAGCAAATAAGACAGCTCCAGGGAACCATACCCAATTCATTAGTCCTATAAAACCAGTTGAATTGTCGATATTAGAACCTGTTGCTATAATTGTGAAAAAATCTATTACATCTCCCATATATATAAGAGCTGCAAAAATGTATATTAAGCCTAAGTATAATAGAAGATTTGATTCCTTTTTTCTTGATTTTAGCGCAAAAAATAATCCAAAAAGAAATGAGAAGAAAAAGACTCCTAACGCTGTAATCCCATTTAACCAACCTGTAAAAGTAAGGCTTATTTCATAAATCATAATGAATCTCTCTAATGAAAAAATTATACTTAATAATAGTGTTTCTTTAAAAGTTTATAAATATTTTGTGGATAAAAATACTAACTGAGATATGAATAGCTTTTAAGGGGAAAGTGAAAAAAATAAGGGACTTAATTTGTTAAGATAGATGTGTCTGAAATCATTTTGTCAACTGGTGCTTGTCCATCTCCATATAAATGATATAAAGCAGTTCTTCTTGCAATTTCATGAAAACTACGATAAATATCTTTTTGTTGATTATATAACGCACAAGTTTTATAAATTAAGGGATTCCAAATTGATAAATCGTGTTCGGGCTCATACCAAAGCTTTTCCCTCTTAAGTATTTGAATAAAGTTATCAGCATTAATGGTTTCTTTAAGATCTTGTTTATTCAACATTATGATCAGCGGAATCTCTTTAATAAGCCTATCATTAGCTATACTTTTTAATTCTAGTAAGAAATCAATATTATCTTCAAAATATTTTGTTTGAGAATCTACTACAAAAATTACTGCATCTGTCTCTTCATTTAGCTTATTAAAAACCTTATCTCGTAACGAAGCGAAAGATTTTTGACCTGCAACTGTGAAGACTCTATAATACACTTTCTTCTGTGTAGTTGATTTAAAAATTCCCATATCGAAATAAAGTGTAGCTCCACTTGCTCGCTCTATTTGTTTTAAATCGGTTACGGGAACAATTTCTCTTTTATTCTCCTCTGTTAATTTATATAAAGTTTTCAATATTGTGGTTTTTCCTGACCCTGCCATCCCGTAGTAAACAATCTTTAAGTATATTTTGCCATTTACGTATTGAACCATTAAAAAGTCTCCTTTATGAAATTCTATAATAATTTAGTTTTTACTGATGAGAAATTGTATTTTTTTTTCTTATATCTTTAATTTTGTCTCACCTTAATAAATATGATGAGATTAAATTAAAAAATTTTAAAAACTAAAGATATTTCATTGGAAAATTATTTTTTTAAATACAATATTTTTTTTACTATCACGCATGATTCTCTCTTAGAAATAGAATTTATGAAAGAAAAGTTTATAAATTATTGAAATCATGGATGAATATTCAGACTCCGATTGGAATTGGGACTTTTATAATGAACTAATAGAAGATGTAGAAGATAATAGAAATATTATCCAATGCATCTCTTGTTCAAAATGTGTGGGGTCGTGTCCTGCCTCCAAAGTTTCGAATTTCAATATTAGAAAAGTCATAAGAAAAGTTCTTCGGGGTGATAAAAGTGTCCTTAAGGATTCAGATATTTGGTACTGCTATTTATGTGAGAGATGTAAAAGAGTATGCCCAAAAGATAATATAAATATTCCCCTCCTCATCCTAAACCTAAGAAATGAGAGCTTTAAGAAAGGGTTTGGACCGCGGTATAATGATTTGAGAAAATATATGGAAATGTCTGAGCGTTTTTTGACATCTGGTGTCGTTGTAGAAGAACCTTTAGGAAAATCACTCTCTAAAGAAAGAATTGATGAACTAAATGAAATCTGTAATTTTGCTCGAATAAAATATGTATTCAAGGCAAGCGAAATTAATAAAAATAAAAAGAAAAAAAAGAAAAAATCTTAATCTAGTGAACTTGGTATGATTATAAGCAATTTATCATTGGATTTGGATGAAATTGAGACTAAATATCCAGAAAGCGCCCTCGATTTTTTTAGAGATAAAACTCTGTGTCTATTTAAAGCTTGCCTTGAAGCTTACTTCCCTGGAGTAAGGTGGGGGATACAGGATCTTCTTGAAGATCTTAATTTAAAAGTAAATACCTGTGATAATCAATCTTGCTGTAGTGGAACATTCTTCCAAAGAAATTTAATCACTAGAGCACAATTTGCTGCAATAAATGAAAGAAATATTTATGAACTTAATCAACAGGCAGATATTGTTCTGTTTAGCTGTAATGGGTGCTACAACTCGCTAATGAGGGGCCGTGAGTTTTTAAAGAATCAAGAAGTCAAAAAAAAAACAGAAGAATTATTAAGTAGATTAGCAAAAACTATTGGAATAGATAAGCCAAAAAAATATGAAATTTTAGAGAATCCAAATGTAAGGTTTGTCCATGATTTAGATTTTCTTTATTTAATAAGGGAAGACCTACTTAACTCTTTAAAATTTAATTTAAATGGATTTAAAGTAGCTGTTCACTATGGCTGTCATTACTTAAATCTTTCAAGGGATAAGAGAACAGTAGAAGCATATTTAAAGGATAAAACTAAGCTGGATGAACTAGTTAAGCTTTTTGGGGGGATTCCTATTGATTATCAAGAGAAAGAAAGCTGTTGTGGATGGGGTGCTTCACAATTGTTGATGAATCCTCGAGAAGCTTTAGAAATAACTTATAACAAGCTTAATAGTGCTGAAACTGTTGGTGCAGACTTTATTTTAATGCCATGTCCAACTTGTTTATATACATTAAGTAAACCTGAATATAGAACTAAAATTCATAAATGGTTTGGAGTAAAACTCGATATACCTACAATACATATAAATGAATTAATAGCAATATTACGTGGCTGTGAGGAAGAACGCTGCATAACACTTAGAAGAAAAACCCCTAGGATTGATGAGATTTTCGAAATCATTACAAAAGAATAGGAAAAAAGAGTTTTACATTTCTTCAATTGCATATCTGGGACATGAGTCTAAGCAAAGTAAACATCCAATACATTTTTCATAAGAAAATTCTAATCTCTTCTCATTACTTAAGTGTAACGCATCTGTAGGACATAATGAAACACACGCTCCGCAATCTATACATTTCTCATCATCTATAAAAACACGTCCCTTTTTGTTAACAATGATATTATTTTGTTTTAAAGACTCAGTGATTTTTTTTATTTTATCTTCAGGAAGGTCTATCAGTAAATTAATCCCTGTAGATCCAGTTGAAAACTTTAAGATATTTAATGTAATGTCATATTTTAGAATTTCATTAATGAACTTGGAATAATCACTTATATCTTTAATTACTCCAAAAGGTAAGGTTACATTTATAACTGTCATTTAGTTAGATCAACTCCTCCGATGTTATAATACCTACCACTTTTTTATTTTTATCAATAACTGGTAAAGCAGATATATAATTTTGCTTCATTCGTCTCGCTGCGACATCAATGGGCTCGTTGTCGGATGCTGTAATAACCTTTTTTGTTATGATCTCATTGATATCGGTTTTTTCTTTGGCAATTGCTTTTGTAACATCAAAACTCGTTACAATGCCTTTAAGATTATTCTCTCGATCTGTTATAACTATATGATTCATATTTTGATCAATAATTTTCTCTGCTATTGTCTTTAAATCACAGTCATCATAACAAATTATAGCCTTACGCTTTAAATCTTTCACAAATTTGATTTTTAAACTTTGTTTCATTGGTTTAAAGAGAGTGTTCGTAGGTAATGTTTCAGCAGGTTGATTCAAAAGGAACTCCCCATCTTGGATCCACTTCTTGAGGGTTTCAGCAATTTTTTGAGCATAGTAAAATGAGGATAGTGATGAGCATTTTACTTTTTTCCCGTTCAATTCAATATTTTCACCTCTTAATTCTTCATAGTTAACTCGCTTAAGTTTTGGACGATCTCTTCTTGGTATTCCATAATCAACGATATCTGTGTAGAGTTCAGCATCACTAATTGCCGTTTTTTTAGCAAGTCCTTCATTTAATATGGGAATCGGAATCCCTACTCCTACAAATAATGAGGTTCCATATTCTTCATAAGATACACCCCTTAAATATTCTGAACTCATTTGCTTTAAATCTCCCTTAACGAATAAAGTTCCAAATTGGTTTGTTGGGCTATGTTGAGTACCTTCTCCAATAACATATCCAATTCCACCACCCAAAAATATCCTAGTGCCAATTCCGATCGTTTCATAATCAGGATCATTGCTTAAAGGACTTAAACAACCTGCTCCAGCATAATGTGCATTCCCAAAATGAGGTAGCAATTTACCCATATAAGTATATAAAGTCCTATCTGAACTATTTACAGCACATACATATCTCTGATAAGCATTTCTAGGATTTACTAAAATTGCTTGATTTATTTCATCAATGGTGAACTCAGTATCTATTTCTGCTAATGGATAACAATCTGTTGTATAAGAGTTACCTCTTAATCTTATAGGCTTCCCAGAAACAAGATCTTCAATAACATGACCACCACCATACTCAAAACGTCTAACATCTGATAATCTGGTGCAACCTATATAGCAATCTACAGCTGCATTCCCATGATATGCTTTAACATCATTTAACCATAAATGTTCAAATTTAATTGGTGGATCTGAATGTCCAAAATTTAAAAAAGCTCCGCTTGAACACATCGGTCCAAATGTCCCTGTAGTTACCACATCAATCTCTTCAGCAGCTACCTTTAATCCCTTTTTTGCTACTATACTGACCATCTCCTCTGCGGTCACTACTACTACTTCCTTATTTTTAATCTTTTCATTAATTTCAGAATAGCTTTTAGTCAATTTATCACCTAAACTTTTCACAAATATGCATTAACAGCATATTTGTATTTAATATTATGATTAAAATTGAAAAGAAAATTTAGTTTATAAATATTTGATATTGATTTTATGCATAGAACGCATAATATATACATCAAATAGATATTCAGTATGATTTAAATTCTTGGTTTATTTTCTACAATCACTAAACGTTCTCTAAGAAATTATGGAAGATGAAAAGGAGGACTTAACTCCTAGACGAAGAATCATTGCTATAATATTATTAATCTTAACTAATGTTCTATGGGGAACCTCTTTTGTTCTTACTAAGATGATTACAACAGAAGTTCCCATTTTTCTTTACCTCGGATTAAGGTTTTTAATTGCCTTATTAGGTTTTATCCCCTTTTTTCCTCACTTAAAAAATATCAACAAGAAAATTATACGGATGGCTATAATTTCGGGTTTATTATATTTCTTTGGGATTGTTTTTCAAGCTTATGGGCTTCAAACTACTACAGCAGGAAAAGCAGGTTTCATTACAGGATTAAGTACGGTAATAGTCCCCTTCATCACCTGGTTTTTTTATAAAAATCCTTTAAAAAGTCGAATATGGATTGCTGTAGTTTTATCTGTTATCGGTATGGCTTTTCTGTTATTAGAAGGTGAATTAGGGTTTGTATGGGGAGATATCTTGGTTCTTATTTGTTCCTTCTTTTGGGCGTTTTATATTGTCTTTAATGGCAAATTCGTCCGGCTTAATGATGTCTTTATTTATTCAATTATTCAAATTTCTTTAATATCAGGTATCAGCTTTCTTAGTTCTTTGATATTTGGAGAATCCTATAATTTAGGGTCATACTCTCTTTCTATATGGCTTATTTTGATTTACATGGGAATTATTGTTATTACACTTACCTTCCTCTTCCAAAATTGGGGTCAACAATATCAAGGACCTGCTCAAACGGCCATTATTTTTACCTTGGAGCCTGTCTTTGCTGCATTTTTCGGATTCCTGATCGGAAATGAAATCTTTACTCTATTTGGATGGATAGGCAGTAGTATGATATTCATAGCAATTCTTATTACTGTATTGAAGAGTAATAAAATTGAAAAAAATCCCAATGCTAATTCTCTTTCTATTAATAAGGAATTCAATGCTCCTTCGAGCTAAAACCGCAGATACTGATAAGCTATTTTTATAAGGAATCCTCTTGGCTTGACTTCCCCAATGATTAAGTTAACTCAAAAAGTAACTATATTATGATCCTTAAGCGACCATTTCACTACTTTATCAACGAAATAGTCAGCTATTTCGGTTAATTTTTCCTGGATGGTTCATTTTATTTCCAGTAATTTTTCTTAATTCATTTGAATTTATATAATTAGCATCTTAATTCGTATATAGAAAGGGATAGTTTTTTAGGATAAACCTTTTTAATAAGCTAATAAAAATATCAATTTAATGAACTGAATATATGAATGAATATTAAATAAAATCAATCAAATTTGACCGAGTACAGAAAAAAAATATCACAATTTATGAATGCTTTCTTATCTCCATTTAAATATATTCTAGAGGGGAACTACGCTCTTACTTATCTAGACATTGAAAAAATATTTAAAATAAAATCTTATAAGCTTGATGAAGATTTAAGGAACGATCCTCAAATAATGGGATTTCTTTATCGCATTAATAAAATTGAAAAATATTATTACGAGGATTATCCAATTCCCCACCATGATTTTGCTATAAATGTGAGAGATCTTTTGTCAAATGTATTTTTACAATTGGAAGTTCTGTTTGTTTTTATTCTTAGTGGATATTACTCGAAAGATAATTTTGGTTTATTCCAAAGATTAACTGATTTTTTCACTTTTTTAACAGAGTATATTGAAGATATAATAATAGGAGTCCTTGAAAATGTAGAAATTTTTCCAGATGGTATTGTGGAAGGTGATTGGGATTATTATGTGGAATTAGAGGTTGAAGAAACTTCAATTAAAATTAGGAATGGGAACTTGATGCTAAATGGTTCAATAATGGGAAATAACTTCATTCTAAACATTGCTAAAATAATCGAAGATGAAACATTTAATGATTATGATTTTCCATATTATTTAATGGAGTTTTATGAAAGAGATGAAGCTGATGTTATCTTACGAAAGATTAAGAAATCTTAAGATTATCAAACTAAGCTCCTAATAAAGAATATCTTAACTTAAATTTGATTTATATGACTCTAAAGCTCTCATTGATTAAATCCTTTTATTAAATGATTTTTATACTATCAAACTATAAGAATAGTCAACAAGAGCAATTTTTCCGTTCCCTTATTCGTCAATCTTTTACTTAAATAAAGATTTATATAATTAATTTATTACGTTTAATATGAAAAAGGATTGTTTTTAGAATAATTATTCTTTTCATAAAACTTTTAGGGATTAAGGATTCATTTATAATAATTTACTGCACGAGAATTGAAAAATGCCCGCACAAAAATTAAAACCAAAAGATCTAGTCCTATGTGTTAAGTGCGGGAACGTAATGATTCCAAGAAAGATCCGTACCAACAATTCTAAGAAGGTAGAATTTCAGCACATTCTTCAATGCATTGTATGCCGATACTGGGAGAAATTGAGTGATTAAATAATCTTATATATTAAGCGATTGAAAAAATTTTATACACAAAAAAGTCAAAAAATTTATGCTAATTTATTCTTTAATAAGCTAAGTCGACAAGGTGTTACTTACTCATTTATGGATTAATTTTAACAATTTAAGACCAAAATACTAGTTTCAGTTTAAAATTTTCACTTTTTGCGTATATGTGTCGATAAACTTTTGTTCTTGATATTAGAACATAAATAAAATATAACCATTTACTTTTTATAATTAAAAAATCTACTACCATATAGGAAGACCAATTACAATTCTTGCAAACATTGGATATGATGAAATTATGAGAGCTTGGGACCCACTTCGGGCATCACCAGAATTCGCCCTCTATTAAACTCGGTTGAGTTTAATTCTCTCCCTGATTTTATTACTTTGGCAGGAATTTTGTTGGTTCTTCTCTTTTCTTTTTGCACTAAAAATAATCAAATAACAATTTTAGTTTAAATAATGTAATAAAAGAACTTAAGAATTTCATCCAATAATCTTTAAATTTAATTCTTTTTTGATTTTTTTATCTTTATTTAAATTTTTTTGAGATAAAAGTTTAAATTTCTCTATGAATGAATATTTTGGTAAATTTACTTCTGAATTCTTCATAATTGCTAACAGAATCGAGATTAACATCTATACAACTACCGACATATGCTTAATCATATAAACTATAGAGATCCATATAGAGAAAAATAATAATTCTACTCTAATTTGAAGATTTTAATTTAGATCTGAGTTAAAAGAAATTAGCTTAATAGGTCTTCTATCTCAATTTTTAACCCATCTTCCGCCGCGATAATTCTCCTGATATTGGTTTTTTCTTGAAGTTTTGATACCTGACTTGGTACAAAATTCTGAGTAGATCGTGGCCCATCCATCATCGAGCCAAAATGCGTAATTATTAAGGAGTCAAGGGGTGGATAAATTTTGTTCAAAAAGGGGATAACCTCATCAGTACACAGGTGTCTTCTACAAGTGATAGAGTTAGGGCGTAGAAGATTAATGATCAGAATATCAGTACCCGAAAATTGTTCTGAAAAACCATCAAATACCATTGTATCGCTAGTATAAGCCAAAGAATAATCCTCTAGAATGAATTTTACACCAAAACCTTCATTGTTTGGAGTGTGAACTACCTTAGTTCCTTGAATTTCAACATCTTTATAATGAAATATCTCTCCTGGTCTAAAGCTGACAATCTTTTCAAGCATATTCAGATGATAGTCTGAAATAATGTTAAGTACATCGCTGGTAGTAATCAAAGTTCCCTTTTTGCGATATTTGTAATTTTTATCATGTAAAACTTCTCGAGAACTTTCTATGATAGCACTTAAATCATTGTAATGGTCAACGTGTGCATGTGTTGCTATAAAAAGCTCCGTTTTCGTGGGATTCTCATTATATTGATTAATTCGTACAATAGCACCGGGGCCAGGATCGATATGGGCTTGTATCCCTTTAAATTTATATAAAAATCCTCCAGTAGCACGATGTTGGGTCCTTATATGGTGCCTTCCTCCACCAGATCCAAGAAATACAATTTCATCCTTCATAACTTTTTCAAAAAACTCTTTAAAATCAGTAAGTTCTTATATTGATTAATTTTTTAGTTAGTAGTTCAAAAGGTTCTTCAACATTGTGGCCTGATTTTGCTGAAGTTTTAATATAGTCGATCATATTAAATGTATTTTTGATATGAATCGCATTTTCATCATCTACTGCTATAAAATCTTCTAAATCAATTTTGGTTCCTACCAAGATGATAGGAAGAGTTATATCATGAAGTCGTGCTATGTTCACCCATTCTAAAATATCTCCCATCTTAGGCATTCTAGTTAAATCAAATAATAAGAGTGCTCCTCTTGCCCCCATAACGTAGTGTTCAAGAAGATGTCTGAATTGCTTCTGTCCACCCAAATCCCAGAGTTGTAATGTACAACGATAATCATCGAAAGTAATTTCTTTAATAAAAAACTCAACTCCTACAGTCATAATTGTACTCTCATCGAAGAAACCGTCTACATACCGTCGAAGTAATGATGTCTTTCCTACTCCTCCATCACCAGTGACTAATATTTTAAATAGAAAACTGCGCATATGATTTTACAAAAAATTATGAATGGGTATATGATAGGTAATAGAAATTAAAACTCCTATTTATTTTAATACCTCAGCAATTTCTAAAATTCATAACTAACACTAATTTTTTTCCTCTTTAAATTCATGAATCACACATTCATCAATTTCTTTAAAGATAAAATCTAGCTTATTGGTTATGATATTTTGAATTTTTTTTCGTGACAATTTGATATTTTTCTTTTTAAAATCATTTATAATTTCATTTTTTACAATTTCTTCTCCTTTCTTAGCTAGTGTTGCTAATTTTATATGGATATGATTTTTTACATCAAACTTATTAATAGGAATTTCAAATGGAAGTTTAAAAATGTGTCTTGAACTTCTCATTATTTTGATTTGTTGTGATAGTATATTGGAATTCAAAATTGCCGATAAGTAATAGGCTTCATCAAGGTTTTTAGTAGTATAAAAACTCAAATCACCTGTTATTAAGTAATTTCCTTTAATTACAGCAGAATTTAGTAAAGCACCGGAATTATTATAAACAATTTTGATATTAGATAATTGTCTTTGATTAATCAGTTTCGCCCATCTATCTAAATTTTCAATCAAGGATTTATTAGATGTCGTTTCTTTTTTATTTTGAAGATATATTTTGTTAATTTTATCATAAAATCGTTTAGCATATTTATCTAAGTTAGAATAGTTGAAACTTAAATCCTCTTTTATTAACGGTAAAAATACATCATAATAGTCATACACATGAAACTTTACTAATTCTGTGCTTTTTACCACTTTAAACACATATTTCTTCTCAATATATTCGTCTCTAAATTCCTCTTTATCCCAAGGAGACTTAGCTCTTTTGAAAATACGGTTGTCTGGATGAATTTTTACTAAATTATTGTTAATTTTTTCATATTTTAAAAATATTAAATTCCTGGGATTTAAATCAGCTCCTTTATGGAAGAGCTTTTTATAATAACTTTCTGTAATTGGTATAAGGTTTTGGAACTCAATATTGGAGATTAGTTTATGAATGTAGGTTTTACCGCTTGATTTCTCAATTGAGAACGGTTTTAGAACATCTAATTTAACTAAATTCAAATCTTTTTCATCAAAATAATTCATCTTTATTGCATCATTGCCTAATGAATAATAATACCTCGGAATTTCTTTCTTCTCTGTATTATTAATTTTGTTCAATTTTTGTCCATACAAACAAATAAATCCAATATTGAATATCTTTTCTATTTTCTTATCAAAAGTCCAAATTTTTAAATCTGAAAATCCTCTAAAATTACGAAATCTCGAAGCGTGAGACCCAGTAATAACTCCTTTTGTAATTACAAAAAAAATTTTTGCCCCATTTTTCATATAAAATTCATTTGCTCTGTAGAAAAACAACGTAGATATTTCTAAATTTAGAAGGTTTTTTGGTCGTGGTTTAATCTCTAATTTTTCTGCTAAATTTTTTAATTTTTTTTGATAATCGATAGAATCTACATCTCTATATGTGTACCAAGGGGGATTTCCAATTATTAAATCAAATTTTTCATGAAAAAGCTTCTTATCCTGGAATAAAAAATCAAATACCAATAAGTTTAACTTCATATTAGAGGCTTCTTCCTTTAATATAAATAATATGTGAACTTTTGACAAAAAAATCGAGATTGGATTAACATCAAAACCATAAATGTTCTCTATTGCTCCCAATTTTTCTTTCTTGGTTTTATTTTGAGATATAATAAATTTAATCAATCCAATTAAGAAATTTCCTGAACCACAACAAGGATCGAGAACAAAATCTCCAAAATGGTATGATTCTTTAATCATTTTTGTAACTAAAAATGGAGGAGTATAATACTCACCTGCTTTATGCCGAGTAATTGAAGGTATCAATTTTTGAGATAATAAATCAAAAATATAGTAAGGTTTAACAGATGATTTAAAGAGACGTTGAGATATTTGGTGAATAAGAGTAATAAAAACTCCCATATCTCGTTCTTCTGAAAACTTAATTACTGGATTAAAATAATCAAAATCTACAATTTTAGTATTATCAAAATTAGCTTTTATCCTTGCTTCTAAGTCTTTTAATCTAATGAAACTCTCCTCTTTTTCGAAGAACGATTGGGTGTCTCCTAGAATAAAAATAGAAAAGAAAAGAAGCCCAATAGAATAAATTAAAGCAAATGCGATATATAACTTCAAAGTAGTTTGTTGCTTTCCATAAATTTCTTTAAAATCTTTTAACCATTTTATAAAATGGAGATTATTGCGGATCTCTTTTTTGACGAGGACTGTTTCTAACTCTTCAATTTCAGATTCTATAAAATCAAAATCTAATTCAAAAAATTCGGTATTGGTTATTTCTCTAGCCAAAAATTAAAAATCTTCTCTTTTAATTCTCTACTATAATCAATTAATTAATATTTAAATATTAATTAAATAAATCAATATTTATAATAGATCTTAAATTCGATTATAAAGAAGGGATTTTGACTTCACCAAAAATCAAGATTTCAAAGAAGCTAGCGAATGGAATTGAATTCTCATGTCAGATGTGTGGTGAATGTTGCCGAGGATTTAAGGAGGGTGAAGTGTATCTCTATAAAGATGATATTGTAAGGTTAGCTAATGTTTTAGGTTTAAAGGGAATAAATGGTTTAAGAGAATTCTCAATAAAGTATCTTAAGGTAATAAATGATTCATTCTATTGGAAAAATTCTGGAGCAGAAAGGGGAAAAACTTATAGATTCAAAACACTTGGTTTTAAATTTACAGATGATGACGAGCATTGCCACTTCTTAATAGATAACAAGTGTAGCGTTCATAAATGGAGGCCCTTTCAATGCCGTTGCTTTCCATTTTGGCAAATGATGGTTTCAAGTCAAAAAACGTTTGTTAATTATTCTAAGAAATGCCCTGGATTACGAGAATTAAGGGGCACGTATTATTCTAAGAAAGAAATTTTAGATTGGGCAATAGCTGAATATGAAATGGAGAAAAAGTATTTCCTTAAAATGAAGAAACACAATTTTGATATTTTTAAAGTATACCCTTTTTTACCAAAGGAGATAGTCGATAAGTGAGTGAGCCGACTTCTTTATATTTATGAATAGTTAAGATTATCTTATAGCTATTAATAGATTAATTAGCATTCAAAGATTATTTAATCTATATGATATTGCGAAAACTAACAATATATTAGGAGCATTATTTTGAAAATTGGATTATTTATATGTGATTGTGGAAAAAATATTTCTGGGACAATCAATACTACTCAGCTTATTGAGACTTTTAGTAAAAACAAGGATATTCATGTTATAGGTGATCAATACTTATGCTCAGAATCTGGATTAAACAAAATCATCAATGAATTAAGAGATAATAAAGTCGATCGGGTGGTTATTGCGGCGTGCTCTTTTAAATTAC
>JBHLRJ010000075.1:0-19801 GCA_048882645.1 Candidatus Thorarchaeota archaeon | reverse complement strand
GGAAAAACCTGAGATTCAAGATAACGAAATTCTTATAAATGTTAAGGCTTGTGGGATCTGTGGCTCCGATTTACATATGTATAAATTAGATCTTTATACAGCCTTACTTATTAGACCTTTAAAAAAAGGAGGAATACCTGGTCATGAATATTGTGGGATCGTAGATAAAGTTGGAAATAATGTTAGGGGAATAAAGGAAGGTGATAAAGTAGTTGCATTTTCTCGTGGTGGTGGGATGGCAGAATATGTTCCAGTCCCTGTTTTTGAAGGATTCAACATATATCAAATACCTCCTGAGATTTCATATGAAGAAGCAGCGACACTTGAACCTTTAGGCAACTCATATCATGCGATGATGAAGGGTAATCCCTCTAAGGAGGATAATCTTGTAATATTTGGAGCAGGATTAATAGGATTAGGTATAATTCAATGTTTAAAGGCTTTAGATATTGATATAAATAAAATAATTGTAGTTGATTTATCAGATCATCGCTTAAATATAGCAAAAGAGTTGGGTGCTGATGAGGTGATTAATGCCAGGAAAGATAATCCTACCATAAAAATAAATAAACTTGTTGATTTAGTACCATTACCTATGATGCCTGATATAAGTATGCCTAAAGTTGATGTTGTATATGATTGTGTAGGTTATATGAAAGAACATAAAGGTCCTGTAGTCCTCCAGCAAGCAATCAATATAGTTCAACCCTCTACAGGAAGAATCATTGAGCATGGCATATTTGAAGATGCTGTCCCTCTCAACCTTTCAATGATGGTTGGTAAACAGATACCTATTATCGGTTCATATGGGAGTACTCCTGAAGAAGTCCGAGAATGCATAAAATTAATTCAAAATAAAAAAGTAGATCGGTTAAAAATTATTTCTCATGAATTTCCGCTAGATAAGGCTAAAGAAGCTTTTGAAACTCAATGTAATCCTGAAATATCAATAAAAGTATTAATAAAACCTTAGTTTTTTAAATTAACAGTATCTTTAAAATTATCCAAATAAGTAAAAATTAAAAATTAAGTTTAGAATTTGTATTTTTTCATTAATTTCTAATTTTTGATAAACTCATGAATCGAAAGCTGCAAGAATACCATCAAATCGTTCTTTTACTTGACCTTTCAAAAAATCATCCTTATGCGTCAATATATAAAAAGTTTCATCTTTTATACCTTGGAATATTATATCTGCTGATTGTTCTGGAGAAATGGCAGGAGATAACTTAAGTGCCTCCTCCAAATCTAAGTCAATATTCGCAAATACAACTTCATTCCTCGAATCTTCTATTACTTGCTCATTCTGATATTCTTCTGGGCGATGAGTATCACCAAATAGAATATTAGTTAAAACCCATCCAGGACATACAACTGAAACTTTAATTTTTGCATTAGTTGCTTCTAATTCCATATTTAAAGTTTCAGTGAGAGAGACAACTGCATGTTTCGCTAGTCCATATATACATCCTCCTGGACCACTACCTTTAATTAATCCCTCTAATGAAGAAACGTTAACAATATGACACTCATTATCTTGTTTTAGCATAATAGGAAGGAAGATTCTTACACCATGAATGACACCCCATAAACATACCCCTAATTGCCATTCCCAATCTTTTAGGGTGTAGTTCCACGTAAATTTAGTATTACCGATACCTGCATTATTTACCAGTAAATGTATAGCTCCATATGTATCAAGTGTAATTTTTGCTAATTTCTCAATATCTCCTGCTTTTGAAACATCTGTTATTACTGATATTACTTCTAATTCCCTCCTTTTCAATCTTCTTTCTGCTCTTCTTAATTTTTTCTCATCTATATCTGCTAGTACGACTTTCATTCCCTCTTCAGCACATTTATTCGCAAGAGCTAAGCCTATACCGCTGGCAGCTCCTGTGATGACAGCTACTTTATCTTTAAATTCTTTCAAACAATTCACTTCTTATTTAGGTTTATTATAATCATCAATATTAATTCCATATTTTTTGTATCTTTTTCTCATATTATACGCACGTTCTGCATGAGCCATTTTGAGGATATTTTCAAATTCTTGGGGCTTCCCTTTCATTGCAAGAATATTGAAATAATCTTTGTTATCACATATATACAGTTTATTCTCTTTAATTTCTTTTACATAGATTTTTGCTACATCGTCAGGTGACACAGCTATTTCAAGGAATCCTTCCCTAATCTCATTCATTATTTCTTCTAATTTTTCTTGCCCTACGTCTTCAATTAGTTTTTGCGAAACTTTCAATGCAGAAGTCTTCCAAATATTAGTTGATATAATCCATGGGCATATAATAGACACATTTATTCCTACCATGTTTAAATTGCCAAATAATGCTTCAGATAAGCCTACTACCGCAAATTTCGTTGTAACATAAGGAAGAGGCTCTGCGGAACCAAATATTCCTGCACCTGATGCTACGTTTACTATATGACCTGAACCTCTTTCTAACATTCTTGGAACAAATGTTTTTAGCGAATATATGATACTCCACAAATTAACACCTATTACTTTTTCCCAATCTTCTATCTCAAGTTCTAAGA
The DNA here is from genome assembly GCA_048882645.1 of Candidatus Thorarchaeota archaeon. Classification (GTDB taxonomy): domain Archaea; phylum Asgardarchaeota; class Lokiarchaeia; order Sigyniarchaeales; family SOKP01; genus Loki-b32. The sequence goes on along the minus strand of JBHLRJ010000075.1, from coordinate 17,245 downwards.
TACTCCCGCCGACAGCGATCCCCGCGTTATTAACCAATAAATCAATTTCTCCTAAATTATTTCTAAAATCTTCTTCACATTTTTTCCAATCTTCAAAATTAGTGACATCACATTTATGAGAGAATACCTTAACGCCAACCTGTTTAATTTCTTTTCTTACATTTTCCAATCCTTCTAAATTAATATCGGTTATATAAAGATTCATTCCTTCTCTTGCAAGCTCAAGTGCCAAAGAGCGTCCTATACCACTGGCAGCCCCAGTAATAAACCCATTCTTATTTTTGAAATCTTTCATACAAATCAAATTTAATTTTGCTAATAATAGTTAAAAAATATATTTATACATAATAACTTTTAAAAGTACTTATGAATTGTAAAAACACTTTTAAGGTATTAAATTGAATTCATAATTACGATATCTATTTTATTAAATTTTAAAAAAAAAGAAGTAAAAAATTAGAGTAAGAGGTATTCAATATGAAAGATTATTCAGATTGGGAACCTATTTTAGATTTTGAGAATGAATCTCCTTATCTTGAGAATCCAAATCGTCCATGGCTAAAATATAGACCAGAGAATGTACCAAAAACAATTAAATTTGAACCAATCCCGGTACATGAGTTTATTAAAAGAGGCGCACTTGAGTATCCGAATAACGTATGTGTGTATTATAAACCAACTGATAAAAAGTATACATATAGAGAATTAGTTCATACAGCAGATAGAATCGCTAATGCCTTATCTGAAGCTGGAGTAAAAAAGGGAGATGCGGTAGGCGTTATGGCTAGTAATTGTCCTGAATTTCTATTTTGTCTTTTAGGTATTATGGAAACTGGAGCTGCTGTAGTCCCTATCAATGCTATGCTTAAGGAATCGGATGTTGTTCATATTATAAAAGATGCTGGAAATATCAATACTGTATTTGCTCATAAAAATCAATATCGAGTAATGAAGCGGGTTAGAAAGCAGGTTGATTTAGAGAACTTAATTCTTCTTGGCACAGACGAGGCAAAGGAAAATACAATTACATTACATGAATTTATTAATGGGAAAGCAGCAAAACCTCCTGAAGTAGATTTCGATCCCGTTAATGATGTTGCGGCATTATTATATACTGGTGGAACAACTGGCCTACCTAAGGGTGTTATGTTAACTCATAATAATTTGGTCTCAGATGCCCTCTCAGCAATGTATATGAGAGGGGAACCTACAGAAGAAGAAGAAGATCTAATTGGAAAAAGTGTAAGTTTGACGATTCTTCCACTGTGCCATTCTTTTGGCTTTATGGTTGTAATAATTAGCATGCGCATAGCTGCAATGCTTGTAATGTTTGCTTCTTTTAATGCAGAGGAGATTTTAGAAGCAATCGAGTTTTATAAAGCTAGAAGTTTTGTTGGCGTTCCAGTTATGTTTCAAATGATTGTCAATTCTCCTGATTTTACAGAAAGAGACTTATCAAGCCTTGAAGCTGCAGGATCTGGTTCAGCTGCGCTACCCCCCGAAATTTCTAGGAAATGGGAAGGAGTCACAGGACTTAAACCCGGTCAAGGTTATGGACTTACAGAAGCTTCGCCTATAACTCATACTGCTACTGATTGGATGCCCGAGATTATATCTGAGAGTATCGGTGTACCAATAATCGACACAGATGCCAAGATTGTGAATCCTGAGACATTAGAAGAGCTTAAAACTAACGAAATTGGTGAATTACTCATCAGAGGTCCTCAAGTAATGAAAGGGTATTGGAAGCAACCAGAAGCAACAGAAAAGACTATTGTAAACGGGTGGTTGAGAACAGGTGATCTCACCAGAATGGACGAACAGGGTTATTTCTATATCGAAGGACGTACTAAGGACATGATAAAATATAAAGGATATAAAGTAATGCCTAGAGAAGTCGAAGAAAAATTATATGAACATCCCGCAGTGTTAGAGGTAGGTGTTGTTCCCGCACCAGATCCTAATATCGGTGAAACAATAAAAGCCTATATAGTTTTAAAGCCAGAATATAAAGATAAAATTACCGAAAGAGAAATTATTGAATGGTCAAAAGAAAAGATGGCAGGTTATAAATATCCTCGAATCGTTGAATTTTTAAATGTTTTACCAAGAACCGCTGTAGGTAAGGTATTCAGAAGAAAATTAAGAGATCTGGATGCCGGAGAGAAGTAAATTAAAATTTTAAAATTCTCTTTTTATTTTTTTATAAGTGTAAATCCCAAAGAAGAAAGTAATATATGTGATTCATTATTTGTGAAGATTCTTTAAAAGAAGGTTATGTCTTAACAAATGGAATTAATCTATATTATCTAGAGCAAGGAAAAGGTTATCCTATTATTTTACTTCATGGTGGACTAGGTACAGCACAAACAAATTGGGAGAATTTAATTCCTGAGCTGTCTAAATATTATCGTGTTATTGCACCTGACTGTCGAGGTCATGGAAAAACTGATAATCCGATAGGAGAATTTAGTTATATATTAATGGCAGAAGATATTGTTGGCCTAATCAAAACATTAAACTTGCATAGACCAATAATTTGTGGCCTAAGTGACGGTGGACAAATTGCACTTGAACTTGCGATGAATTATCCTGAGTATATAAAAGCCATTGTAGTTTCAGGAGTATTAATAGAGATATCAGATGTGTATATCAAGCAATTGAATAATTGGGGGTTCGAAAAAGCTGGTATCGTAAACTTTGATCAACTAGAAGCAGCTTGGAAAGATATTTTACCTAAAATTAAATCTGTGCATTCACTGGTTTATGGATCTGGATATTGGAAAAAATTTGTACATGAAATTTCAAAGCTATGGCTAAATCCAGAAGAATTTCCGAATGAAAAAGTAAAGAATATTAATTTACCTGTCCTCATTGTTCATGGAGACCGTGATTTAATACCTGTAGAAGAAGCATTGAAGATTCATAATTTTATACCAAATTCAGAATTCGCAGTGGCACCAAATTCAGGTCACTCATTTCCAGTTCAAAATTATATACTCTATCTTAATTTAATCTCAGATTTTCTCAAACGGCATGCCAAAAATAGTTAATCCTATTGGCTACAGCCCAATAATTTAACGAAGCCGTAATGAATTTTTTTTCAAAACTTCTTAATATTATTTAGGACATAAGTAAAAATAAAAAAATAAAAAAAAATTAAAGGACTTCTTTAAATTTCAGTATAAACATTACTAGATTTACGATTCCTCCTACTACACCTCCGTAAAATCCCGCTTCAGGCCACCAATTCGTTACAGTATTATCAAACTCGTAAACTCCACCAAATATAGCAAGACCTATTATTGTAAGGAGAATTGTAGCTCCTGCCAATGCAATACCAATAATATTCATTTTGTCGAAATTAATGAATTTTTTTGGAAGCAGTTCATTAATCGCGATTACTATCTGCACTATGAAAAATATTAGCACCATTGCCTGCATTGCTACATCACCACCAACACTATATCCAAAGCAACTAAAGCATGAGTATCCATAACCATAATAATACCCGTCATCGAAATATAAACCCGCAAAGGGTGTTGCTAATAGCAGAATAAACCCAATAAAGCTAATTATGAGTATTACGATAGCGAATGGATCGACCTTTAAATCACGTGCCATTTTAAATACCTCATTATGTTAATAGAAATTGTTTTATAATACTAATTATTGGTGATGTAGTTTAAAAGAGTTTCTCTTATAGTTTATTTCTTGTGGTAAAGATATCTATCATATGTCACATATTCGACCTTTCCAGTCTTAAGGTTCCGATGAAATTGTACTTTTTGAAGTGGATAAGGAATTGTTGAGAATATTTCAAAAATGAGGTCATCATAATTTTTAATAATAAGGGGGAAAGTAAATGTACCATCATCTGATTCAACTTTGATTTGAATTGACAAGTTTTTAAAGTTAGTTTCTAATTTATACAAACCTAAAGAGGACTGATAAGTTCCCACAATCTCTTCAGATATCTCAACCAACTTTAACCGTTTGAGGACTTCTTGTGGATTTTTCTCCGCCATCAATAATAAAGCACTCACTCCTATTAGCCCGCAAATTCCGGCATCATCATTTTCCGAAACGCTCACAGCAAGATTTAATTCAGGAATGAGTCCCAGAAAGGAAGTACTTACCCCTAATCCTCCACTATGATGAATTAAAGTATATCCATGAAATTCCTCCTCTCTAACCCAGCCAAGACAATATTTTGGATCTTTCCCATAACCATAAGGAGAATCAATTTGTGGAGTCCAAAGTAATTTAATCGATTCTGAATCAACAATTCTATTTCCTTTAAAAACACCATCGTTGAGTAGAAATTCTGCGTAATTTAACATTTCATGCATTGAACTATATATACCTCCAGGGGCTTGAAGAAACTCATCAAATGGTAATTTTGGGTGTTCAAATACTAATTTCTCAGGTGTCCCTTTGTGTAGATATCCTCTAATATAATCTTTTTTTGGATCTTTCTCCAAAACTTCTCGTTTCACTGTAGTTCGGCTCATTTCCAGAGGTATTAACAATTCTCCTTTTAATATATTCTCAAAAGTCTCTCCATTTATTTTTTCCAATATCAAACCGAGAAGTGCGTACATATCATTATTATAGAAAAACTTTTCTTTTGGATCAAAAAAGATTTCATCTTTTGTTTGTGATAAATGATATAAATAATCCTCAAGTGAAGTTACGGGATATATACGTTGATAATCTCCAAATGTAATAGCTACTGGAAGCCACTGCCCATCTACTGAAGGAATTCCACTGCTATGCGAAAGGAGATGAATTAATTTAATATCAGGGTGACTTAAAAAAGGTTCCATTTCTAAATACTTATTAACTGGATCTTCTATATTGAGCAACCCTTTTTCTTGCATTTTTAATATTAAAAGCGCAGTAAAAGATTTAGAGATGCTTCCTATCCCTATTAAAGAATCTTTCGTCATAGGGAGGTTCTCTTCGAGATTACGGGCACCATATCCTTTTTCATAAACCCGCTCACCTTTATGTAGAATGCTTATAGCTAATCCTGGGACTTTAAACTTCCGCATGAGTTTAACAATAAGATTTTGAAGTTGAATAAATCGATCATCCATAATAATCAAATTCTGAAATTTTTAATGTTTTATAAATTTTAAAAACAAAATTATAAATTACAAGACTTTATTACATCCTTAGGCAGAATTTGTATTGTAGATTCAAGAATCTTATATTTATTGGACAAATACTCGTTTAAACTTAGGATTAACTCCTGATGTTTAGAAGTTATGACATCTTCTTTTAGTCTAATATGAGCTGAATATATAAGCATACTAGGAATAATAGTCCATAAATGAGCATCGTCAACCTCTATGATCTCTGGAAATGTAGCTTTTAAATCTTCATTAATTGTATCAATATTCATTCCTTTTGGTGACATTTCAAGTAAGATGCGAGTCGAATCTTTCAATATTCCATAGGACCAATAAAGGATTACTACAGATATTCCCAAACTTACAATCGGATCCAAAAGAACAAATCCAGTGGCCATAATAATGACAGCAGCTATTACAATTCCAATCGAAGAAGCCGCATCTGCTATCATATGAAAAAACACACTCTTAACATTTAAACTGGTTTTTCGGCTACCTTGTAAGATTAATATGCTTGTAATATTAACTGCTAATCCAATAAATGCTACAACTAACATATAAAATCCAATTACCTTCTGTGGATTTAAAAATCTCATAATCGTTTCATAGATTATGATACCAACTACAGGAATAAGGAATAAACCGTTGATAAATGCTGCTAAAACTTCTGCTCTATACATTCCAAATGTTTTATGATGACAAGGTGGCTTTCTCGAGATAAAGATTGCCAATAGACTAATTCCTATTGCAAACGAATGGGTAAACATATGACCAGCATCACTAAGTAAAGCGATACTATTAGTTAGAAAACCTCCAACAATTTCTACAACCATTACAATTAATGTAATCCCTAGTGATAACAGGAGTCTCTTTCTCTCAACTAAACGAAATTGGAAAAGATGGTCTGTATAATTACTTTTTTCCACAATTTATCACACTCGTTTTAATGTCATTTTTCTAAATTCTTCTTAGTAACACAGTAAACAGGACCTTTTTCCATTATTGTAAGACACGAATTACAACTTATACATTTTGCTGGTGATAAATCACCACTTTTCCAGCGATTGGGGAGCTCAGGCTCATAAATCAATGGTCGACATAGAGAGATGAAGTCAGCTTCGCCTTCCTTAAGAATTTTTTCAGCAGTTATTGGATTTCGGATTCCACCAACAAGTATTAATGCACAATTTTTCATGAATGGCTTAATTTTTTTAGCAAATGATAAGAAATAATTCTCATCTTCTTCTTTTTTAATTATTTTACTTGGAGGAGCATTTTTTGTATATTCAAGAGATTCTCTTCCACCACCACTTGGTTCTATTCCATCAAATCCGGCATCTGAAATAATTTTTGCCAACTCAATCCCTTCTTCTTCAGTTATTCCATTTGGGATATAATCTTGAGATTGTAATTTTATAAGAATTGGAAAGCTACTTCCTAAAACATCCTGTATTCCATCATGAATATCAATCAATATTTTTACTCTTCCTTGAATGGATCCCCCGTACTCATCTGATCGTAGGTTTGTAAATGGCGAAATAAAACTATTAAGGAAGTACCCATGAGCAGCATGTAGTTGAACCATATCATATCCACATTCATATGCTCTCAATCCTACGTTAACAAACTTTTTTATCAAATCTTTAACTTCTTCTGTTGTTAATTCTTGAGGTGTAATTCCCGTCCCTTTATAAGAAACGGGTGAGGGTGCAACATTGGGATATTTTGGGTGATATCCTAAACGACCTAAATGATTAAATTGTATAGCTATTTTAGTATCGTGTTGATCATGTATCGAATTAACAAGTTTTTTATGTCCTGGCATATGGGAATCATCATATAAACAAACTTGATAGGGGCCACCAGCAGCACTAGGATCCATGGCAGCTGCTCCTGTAATGATCAAACCGGTACCTCCTTTTGCAAGGTCTTCATACATTTTAAGAAGTCGATCTCCAATATACCCATACTTCTCAGCGATAAACATGAACGTAGCGGAGCGTACAATTCGATTTTTGACTTGGACGTTCCCAATCTTTCTTGGGTTGAATAAAGTTTTTAGCTGCATAATATTAGTTTGAATTTTTAACCAGTATTATATATTTTATTTAATTTATTAAGATTTTAAAATTTCCTTAGAGACTAAATATTTTAAAGAACTATAAATAATGTACTGCTAATAAAGTATTTTCTTTTATATAAGGAATGTGGATTATTTGCATATTCAAACTGTTAATATTAATGAATTAGAATATGTAAGATCTATTTGCTTAGATCCCAGCGTAGATAAGAAAACAAGAAGTCTCATGGAAAATGGGATGGATATCCGAACAAATTGGATTAAGAAGATGAAACAAATAGGCCTTGAAATCCTTGTAGCTATCGAAAAGCCAAAAGAAGAAATAATTCATTATAAATGGGTTGGAAAGATACAGCATTCAGATTTGGCTGTTTTTGGTAATGTGCCAATGGGATTACTTGAATATTTACCTGTAGAATATGCACTCGAACCAATCATAGGACTAAATTCTCTATTTATCAACTGTATGTGGATATTGCCTCCATTTTGGAGGAGTGGTGTTGCTACAGCACTTATCAATGAATTTATCAATAAAGCTAAGAATTATGGTGGCGCATGTACTATCGCATATGATGGTGATAAATGGTTTGGTACTTCTATAAAATATATGCCTTCTAGCTTTTTTAAAAAATTTGGTTTTAAAGAAATTGATAGAGAGGGAACTCGAGTTCTACTTTTCTTAGATTTAGGATCCAGTATTCCCCCGAAATTTATTCAATCAAAGAGTGAGGATCTGTCTAAAAAGGATTTAATAACCATAGATCTTTTTTATAATAGTCAATGTCCCTGGGCTTGGTTTATGATTAACTCTGTTAAAAATAAGCTGAAAGGGTATCCTAACATAAATTTAAATCTTGTTAATACAGATGATCGGAAAGTAATTGAAAATTATGGGATCTCGAGAGGTATACGAATAAATGGGAAACCAGTAATTAAGAGAATGGCACCATGGAATGAAATAAAGAAAGAGATTGATAAAATATTATAAGCTTTCCAATATAATTCATTAAAAATACTTAAAGACTAAGTTTCATTAGATCATCTTAAAATTTTGCTAAGAAATTATTTTCAATGAAAATTCATTCACTCTTTATCTTAAAGAAAACAGGAGTTTGCATTTATAATAGAAACTTTACAAAAGATTTTGAAAGCATAGAAGTAAATCTGATTACTCCTTTTTTTTCAGCTATTTTTTCATTTTCTGAGAATGTTATATCAAAAAAAACTCCTGAAATTCTTGAGATGAGTGAATTAAGATTTGTTTTTAAAATTCAAAATGATTTTATATTTACTATTTTATCAGACTCGACAGCAAGCCTAATTTTTGTTAGTTCTCGGTTAACAAGAATAGCAGATGAATTTTTTGACTTATTTCCAGATTTAGGCCAAATAAAAGATTATCAGCAGATAGAAGAGCCTAAATTTGATGAAACCGTTGATTCGATAATCACGGGAGAAGAAGAAATTGATATGAGTAAGCTGTTTTATCAGAAAGTAATTAATGTATTCAAAGATTTGATGTATCAAAATGAGATTTTAGGAGCAGCTCTCCTTTCAACTAAAGGGAATGTAATTTACACTTCTCTTCCTAATGAAATATTAGTGAATTCTCTAAAAGAATTAGAAATACGTTATAGGGTGGGAGCACTAATCTTACCCGAGATGTATTCACGTTTAGAAAATGGGCAAGTAGTAGTCTCCAAAATTATAGACATTCCTTGGAAACTTGATCCTCTCTTAATTGTAGTTCTTTATGATGTTACTGTTCCTTTTGGTATGGCTGAAGTAAATCTTGATAGGATTGCTAAAAAAATTATTAATATAATCTAGGAAAATATCTAATTCTAAAAATTAAAAACCATATAAGTATTTTTTAAAGTAATCTTATTTGAATTTGTGTTGGTTAATAATGTATGATGTTATAATTATTGGTGCTGGAATCTCTGGCGCGACTTTTGCTTCCAAAGTTTCTAACTATGCTAAAACTCTTCTGATTGAGGCTCAGGATTATGAAAAAGAAATCCCTATGAAGACTAATATATTTCCTGAACATAATAGACCATTCATACAAGAAGAAATTGATTGGACAAGCAAAATAATATTTCCACATGTTCATATTAAATCGAATTATATGAGTGATGAGTACAATGGGGTAATTGACTCTACTGAATTTGGAATTCCTTTAGGAAACATTTGTTATACTGAAAACCTCTTAGAAGAGTTGATCAATCAACTCAAACAACAAGGAGGAACCTTCAATTCTGAAGAGAAAATCACAAAAATTAACAGATATACTGATTATTTAGAATTAATCAATACTAAGGGGGATTCTTATAAGACTAAACTGTTAGCTTTAGCAACTGGCTCGCGTGGTTTTGAATTACAGCGATCCTTAGGATTTGAGATCCCCGATCATTATACGGGAACTTATATTCATCTGTTTGGTGATGAGAATAAGATTAATGAAAATTTAGAAAATAATTATACTTTTCATATAAATCCGAAAATAAGCCGAAATGGTCCATTTTTCTTTAATAAAGGAGTTGATAGAATCTCTGCTGGATTTTTAGGTGAAAAGAATCAATCTAAAGAGGAAATACTTTCAAAACTAGAACGAATATTAAAAAATTATAAACCGATTCAACCGATCATAGAAGGTTTATCATATAACTTATCTACCGCAGTAGTTGGTAATATTTCAAAACATCCCATAAAACATTACTCTAATGATCGAGTAATTGTCCTCGGAGAAGCTGCTGGGATTGTAACTGCCTTCTTTTATGAAGGCTTATTACCAGGAGTAGCTTGTGCAGACATCGCTGATAATATAGTAAAACCAATGTTCGAGAAAGAAAGTAATTTTACTCGTTTAGAGCTCCAGAAATACGATAAAGAAGTAAATAGAGTTCTAATGACCTACTTTAAGAATGGTAATGCTCTTGAATACTTAATTTATAATGATAGCTCTTATGTGAAAACATTATGGCAGTTATATACAAAGCTTCTAAAGGAGAACAAGACCTGCAGACAATATATATATGAGGCTTATATTAATCAGGATCTCTCCACTCATGATACTACCAAAGACCGTTATGTAGGAGAGAAACTATTTGGAATGCTTCCAACTCTCTCAAAAGTAACGCTTAGTCCTAAATTTTTTAGAGCTATGCTGATGTAAAGTTTAAAATCTACTTTTTAATATTATTAACAAAGATCAAAATACCTAATGGCTTTAAATAAATCCTCGATATTTTTTAAGCTTTTTTTAATTCTATTAAAAAGATTATGCTATTTATCGTTTCCCAGTATCAGATCTCCTCCAGAAGGATTAAAGATATATGGATAAGGAAGAGATTTTTTAATACTAACTTTATTATGTCCACACCAATCACAATTTTCCTTTCTTCTTGGAATGATCTTACCACAATATAAACAAATTGGTAAGATTCTTCGCTTTATTCGATTAAGGCTTGAACTCTTGGATTTACAAAAAAGATTCGCAAGTAAAATATTATTTTCTAAGATCGTGTTAAACTCTTCAGAGGTTAAGTATTTTATATACCCTTGATTAATGAGGTATTCTACAACCGGAGGGTAGGCACTTTCAAGTCTTAATGCGATTTCCTCCTTAAAAATTTTTTTTGCTAAGGGATCTCCCTTTTTATTCAATTCTCTTAATAAAGGAAATGATATATTGCTCATTAAGATCCTAGTGTCATATTCATGCTCAACCCATGCCTGAATATTTGAACAATGTCCCCAGAATTCTTGCACAGGAGTGATATCATGAGATTGATCTTGAACTGGTATTAACATTGGGCCTTCTACTATTCTGTTTTGCCAAAGTGTATGTTTATTCTTATCAGCTACCTCATCAATCGAATTAATCTCATCATATTGATATACATTGTTTTTAGGAATGTTTAGGACTAATTGTATACACTGAATAAATTTTTTCCCATCTACATAAATAAATGTCTTTCCATTCTCTAATTTAAGTGTGATGTACCGATTTATTTTATACTTAAGATTATTTTTAAGTAATTTTAATACACTTCCAGGTATCATTGCATCCATTTCAAAATCTTTTTTAATAACTTCTTCGAATTTTTGGTAACGATTAGCTCGTAACTTCTTAACGATGAAATGTGAAAAATAACATGAAACAAGAACACTTACACCTATAATTGAGCTAATTGTCATTATTGAATTTCCGATGAAAATCGAAAACAAAACCACTACACTAACAACGGCAGCTAATAAAACTAGTGCTGAAGAAGATTTCATTTTGTGACTTGATCTTTTGCTAGTAATATAATATTGCCTATTGGGAAAATGATTTGATATAATATTATGTCAAATTAATATATGAATCTGTCGATTAGTATCATTAATCTCATTATACATAACTGTTAAATACTCTTCTAATATAATAATTAAACACTTCTTTAGGTGAATACAATTAAAAGTCAAAAGTGGCAGAAATGCAAAATTGGGAAGAGCTGGGAAATCCACCAGAATTCTGGGATTATTTTTTAAAGATTTCTAAAATTCCTAGATGTACTGGGAATGAAGACGAAATAAGAAAGTTTATCCAAGCAGAGGCCGAGAAATTTGGTTTTTCAATAGAAATAGACCAAGTAAAAAATATTTTAATTAGAATTCCATCTCGGGTAAAAAATCCTGAAAAAGAAATAAAAGTTATTTTACAAAGTCATATGGATATGGTTTGTGAAAAATATAAAATGTATCAGCATGATTTTTCAAAAGATCCTCTAAAACTTAAAATCATTGAGATTGATAATGAAAAATGGTTGACTGCTGAGGGAACAACATTAGGGGCTGATAATGGCGTTGGGATTGCATATCAACTTGCTATAATGAAAAGAATATATAATAGTAAGCTGGATTTTGGTTATCTCGAATTAAGTTTATTATTTACTGCTAGTGAAGAACGTCTTGGTCTGGGAGCAAAAGGAATAGATAAAACATTCATAGAAGGAGATTTTCTAATAAATTTGGATTCAGAAGATGAAGACAAGTTTATAATTGGAGCTGCTGGAGGTTTAGGATATAGGGTTGAAGTGAAAATAGAAAGAACGCCTTTAATTCAAGATAAACATATTCCACTTAATATTATAGTATCAGGATTAAAAGGGGGACATTCAGGAGTAGATATTAATAAAGATCGAGCAAATGCATTAAAGCTTCTAATAGAGATTCTTTGGAAATTAACTAAAGAGTATAAAATCTTTCTAATTAAATTACAAGGAGGTACTTATCCGACCGCTATTCCTAGGGAATCTCAAGCATATTTCTTTATTAATATTGAAGATTATGAGGAAATTGTAAAAAAAATTTCAAATATTACAAATCAAATTAATCAATTTTATGTACACACTGACCCTAAAATTGAAATTTCTGTTCACAAATTAGAAGACTCATCTGATTATATCCCTTTAACCAACGATATACAAAATCGATTGCTTGATTTATTATATATATTACCCTCTGGACCTCTCATATATCACCCAAAAATTAAAGATTTAGTGCATACTTCGACAAATTTAAGCATTTTACAGTCGAAGAAGGATCAAATTGAAATTTTATTAACTGGTAGGAGCTTGAATGAATATAATTTGCACAATGTAAATGAAAAAATGATACTTTATTTCAAGCATTCTGGTTTAGATCAAAAAATGACTTTAATTGGCAGAGGACCAAGTTGGACTCCAGATTTCGACTCAAAAATTGCCAAAATTGCAGCGCAGACTTATAAAGAATTGTACAATAAAAGTATAAATATACAAGCAACTCATGCTGGCTTAGTATGTAGTGTTTTTAAGAAGTATTTACCTAAATTAGAAATGATTTCAATTGGACCTAAGATTGTTGATGTCCATTCTCCAAATGAACGTCTTAAGGTGAATAGTGTAGATAAAATTTGGAAATTTTTAATCGCCTTCATTAAAAATTTAAACTAAGAGATTGAATTAATAAAAATAAAAAATCCTAACATCGAGGAAAAAGTTAGCGTTTCTTAAAATAAAATTTTTTACTCAAAAAAGAATTTATTCATATGTTAGCAAAGGACATCTGACTTTGCGATACATCTTAATTTCTTTAATAACTTTACCAGCTTCAATCATTTCCTTCAATTCACAACCAGTACAGTTCCAATTATACTTCTTTCTATCTTTTTCGAACACATCTCCTGTGTTAAAATTATGCTTTACTCCGCATGGGAATCGATTCATTACTCTAAGACACCTTTATATACAAATTTTAGTAATTTTTTAAAATTCTAAACTATTTTCAAATGATAATTCTTATGCTTTAATAATTAAAAGTTCTAGCATGTATTTAAAGTTACCCCCATAACATTCCCACCTATTATATTAAAGTAAAAAAAAGTATAGTCTGATAAAATATCATACTGGTGATCAACGATTGAACAAATCTTCGAAAAAACCTTTAATTTGTAAAAAGGTTTCAATTTTTATTCAAGAGAATTTAAAGGGTACGCCTTAAAAGTGAACAATTTTTAGATTTTTTAAGAAAGATAATTAAATTTTTTCGGATTTGGTTTTTGATTTTAACAAAATAAAATGGAAAACCTCGAATTTCTTCTCGAACTTATAAAAATGGGTAGTAGTAAAGCTCAACTAATATATAAAAATCGATGACAACTCCAAATTATTTACTTACATTTCTGAGCTTATTCCCAAGTATTTAGATGAAGTTTTCACGAAATTCGATCGTTGGGAAGATAAAAAAGGATATGTATTCCAGAAAAGAGTCGGGAGTCAGCTTATACGCATTGACAAATAAGTTTTAAGAAATATTCTCCGGTTTAATTATCAGTGATCTAAAGAATTGATATTACGATCCACGAGATAAGCAAAAATGCTATTAAACCTACGCCAATATATAAACCGTAGTGGATTAATAACATTCAAAAGAAGACAATGTATTAGAGCCATATTATTGCTCTAAATGCAAAAAATTTCATTGGTATGGGAAAATTCATGAAGAACATTTACTCTTTGGCCTAAATAATGATTTAAGATGATAATGGTAAATATTATGAATGCTTCGAAGATCATCAAGAGGACTCTATTGACTTGCTAGAAGAAGGAATCCAAGGAACTCAATTAGAAAGGGAAAAAGAATACTTGGAATGGAGAAGAAGAAATTATAGATTCTTAAACCCTGTACTAAAGAGGGACTCAATGGTCTCATTAGATCGCCTCTTAATAACCTTAATATACATAAGAAACCTAAGTAACATTTACAAAAAGATAATAATTTCAAAAAGTCACATATGAGTTAAACGAGTTGAAACGGTTTTATGTTTATCGGAGTGGGAGAGTCAGAACCAAAGACGAAAGGATTTTTTAGAAATTTGAAGCAATTCGAGCGAAAGAGGGCTATCCTTATCGGAGTTTCGATTTCCTTGGGTATATTTTTGATTATTAGTTCTATAATATCGGGTATATTTTTATTTGTGTACAAAGTGATTGAGGTCGCTTGGATTATTTTTAGTAGTTCAGTAGCTATATCTTTTTTATTTATAATTGGAGGGACTTATTACTCCTACGGACCAATTCATAGCCTAATGAGAAAGGGGGAGAGATTCCAGAAGGATGGTAAAACTGATTTAGCACTTGGGTATTATAATAGAGCTTCGGAGATTAGACCTGCTTCAAGCCAACCAATTTTAAGAATAGTATCTATTTATGAACAAATGGGGGGTTTGGATAAAAGTATTGAGTTTTGTAAGGAGTTAATCTCTACTAGAGTTCCAGAGAACGCGAAATTTTATCAGATTCTTAGTGGACTTTATCTTCGAAATAAAGACTATAGTTACGCTAAAGAGAGCATTGAAAAAGCTTTGAAGCTCGATCCAGATAATCACGAATATATGGTAATGTTAGCTGGAATCCATTTTGCTTTAGATGAGTATGAATCTGTGCTTAATATTTGTAATGTCATTGTTAACAATAAGTTAAAGAATAAAGGAATGTGGATTAAAGATGCACTCATAAACGCAAGAGCCTTGAATCTTATTACGCAAGTGTATTTAAGTCAAAACGACAGAGAAAAATTGATGGAATTAGCGAAGCAGAATAATTCGGTTTTAGGAGCTCTTGGTTTTTTGCATTACGAAGCCGGTGAATACGAAAAAGCAATTGAGTACTATCAAGAATGCTTGAAACACAATAAGAATAACGTGGTAGTATGGAATAATCTAGGTGCTGCATACAACAAAATCGGGCAGTTTGATTTAGCTATAGAAGCCCTGCAAGAATCAATTAAAATTAGAAAAATTAAAATGTCTTTGATCAAAGAATCTGTTGATTTTCCTTTATTCCATGGAACCCACTATTTAATGGATACCAGCGGGGATATAATTGAATATAAAGAAAGTGCGATTACTTACAATCATTTGGGGTTTGCTTATTATAATTTGGGCCAATTTTCTAAAGCTTTAGACGCTGTGAATTACTCGTTGAAGTTAGACTCTAATTTCGAGAGAGCATGGTATACATTGGCTTTAATCTATATCAAAACTGACTGCTTAAGTGAAGCATTAGAAAGTTGTGAGAAAGCTATTGAAATCAACCCAAGATATAAGGAAGCATTAGAATTGAAGGAAAACTTACTAAATGATAAACGGTTGAATTATATTTCCTAAAACTAAAATGTATTAGGTATATCGTCATTAAGGCGATATCTTAATGCATAAATGACTATGTATTGTAATATCTCAAACTATTCACAAAAAATCATTCAAGTTCTTTCAATTCCAATTTTTTTGCTACATGATTTAATCCGTAATTTTATATTTGTGGGCACAAGCTCTATTATGTTCTAATTCAAAAGATTTTTATAATCAATTGACAATTAATAATTAATTAAAACAAAAATCTAGAATAGCAGCCTATCTTAATTAAAGGTTAAGTCTTATGAATTCCCCAGAGTAAAACTCGTTTCCCCAGCTCTTAGGGATAGGGCTTGTATTGTTTACTGCTTAAAAGAGGGTGGCAGAAGGAAAACAGGACGAAAAAATGGGTTCAATAGTTAAATCTTTTTCAATAAAGGAATTAATAGAACTTCAAATTGATTTTGTTTCGATATACCCACAATTTTAAACCATTTTACTCTACCTGAGACAATCAACGAAACACAGGAAAACGCAGAAAAGTTAATTGGATTTACAAAACTGCATCCAAAAGCGTGTGAGCTTTACAAAAAAGGAATGAAAGAAAATTCCTCTTCACTATTGATTCAAGCAGTCGATATTGCGCCTCAAACCCCATTTTTTTTGGTGGAATTAGCGAATTACTATCAAGAACAAGGAGACCAAGCAAGTTTAGAAGAAGTTATTACGAAAATAGAAGAATTAGAGATAGAATTAGGGAGTGATAATGCTATGCTTTACAAATACTCTGAGACTTATAATTCCATGGGGGAAAGGATACATCAGAATAGTCCTTTCTCCCAATTCACTCATGATGGAGATTTCATTACCCAAATGATCACATTCACATCAGAATTAAGTAAATGGTTAGAGGAGGGAAAGTGTGCGTTATTGACAAATGAACTTGTAGCCGGAATCCAAGATTGTTTAATATGTTTAGAATGGATCTCTTTATTGGCTTCTATCGCTCAGTATAAGATAAAACGAAAAAAATTCACAACCGAAGAAAACCTTACTTCTCCTCTCAAAGTAGAAATTGAGAACTTATTGGATTTTTATACAAGAGGAAGAAGTTAGGTATTTATTTATTAATAAATAATAAATTAAGTGCTTCTTGAAGCTTGTTAATTGTAATTCTTAAATCTTCAATTAAAGCTTGGACATCTTTTCCAAGATTTGGCTCCATCTGCAGTGCTTTTTCAATAAATTGAATTGCATTATTATAATCTTTTTTATCAAAATAAGTACATCCCATATAAAACCAGGCTTTGGAAAAATCTGGATTAATCTCAGTTGCTTTCTCATAACTGTTGATTGCAGTAT
>JBHLRJ010000074.1:0-19986 GCA_048882645.1 Candidatus Thorarchaeota archaeon | reverse complement strand
TTCAAAAGTTTCTAATATATCATAAAATATTAGTAATTTTCTAATTTAATCTTGTAAAACTTATAATTTCATCTTTCTTATAAAATAAATAATATTACAATATTTAATTTCAAATAAGAAGATGGAATTTTATGGCAAAAAAATCTTGTGAAAAGCATGAAAAATTTAATTACTACTGTGAAGATTGTCAAGAAGCAAACAGAAAATATGAGATTCAGCAAGAGGTAATACGTTTAGAACGTGGTACAATTGAAATTCCTAAAGAACCTCCCAAATATCCCAGAAAAAAGTTACAATCTTCTTGGTTTCGACAAAGACCAAAGGCGAAGAAATTTCTCAAATCTATTGTACCACTAATAATAATCGTTATCGTTATTCTCTCGTTTCTTTGGTTCTGGCCTGCATGGATCGGGCCAATTAATTTGAATGCCCAACTATATGGAAATAAGGCTGGTGGACTTACATATTATAAATTTTATTTCTTGAATTTTTGGTCTATAAAGTTTTTCTTTAATAAAACAGCATTAACAGGTGCTATCATTGGGTGCATATTAATGAGTATCCCTCCTAATCGTAATCTTTTGACTATTTTAGGCACACGTCTCAGATTTGGTAAACCTTCTATATTAAAGGCATTAATATTTTGGTGGAGTGTAGGATTCATCTTATTCTATTTAACTGGTATGGCTCTTGATTCCGATGGTCAATTCTCTTGGGTTTTATACTTATATGAAGAAGGAAAAATCAGTCTATCCCCTTTGACGATTTTTTCTGATGCTTTTGATGTTCTTCTGAATCCTAATAATATGAATCTTGAGTTTATTTTTATTTATTCAAGGGTATATCTACCATTAATTTACTATATTTGTAGTATTTTGATTTTCAGAATGATACTAAACATCGCAAGTAATTTTTACCTGAAAAGAAATGATTATAACATTGCAGGGAATGCATTAGTTTTAGCAGGTACCGTGTTTCTAATGATCTTTCTTACTTTACCTACTTATGCATTAGACGGGATACAACTCATTCAAATGTGGTCATTGATTATTGCCTTTGTAGCGTTAACTAGCTTAGGTTTTATAATATTTATTCTTGGCTTTGTGAAGAAGGCTAAAAATCCAAATATAAATATGAGTTTTAAACCTAGAAAAACTCGAGTAGGACTTTTAGTTGTATTATTTATTATCATCATCATAATCCCCTCTCTAATTAGTATAAGCCCGGCCATAACATTAAGTAATACCTCTGTATATTCAGAATATGAGTGGACTAAGAAAATTCAGAGAGAAATCAAATGGACACAAACATGTGCTGGGTTAGACATGATTGAAGAACGTACAATAGAGAATTTTACATTATCATCCAGTCCTGCGAATGATACCCAAATGATCTCACGAATACGCCAATATGATCAAGATTTCGCAGTCCAAAGTTTAGCAGCTAAGATAGGAACTACATATGAAGGATTAGCAGATACGGACATTGTTTATATTAATGGAAAGGAATACTGGGTTGCACCAAAAACCATTAGAATTTCTCAATTCGCGGGAGATCCAATTAGAACTAATACAGAGCTTTATGATCACATTGAAGGCTTTTTAGCACTCGATACAAATACAGGAGAATTAGTAAACGTAAGTTTGACATTTAATGTATCTGAAGATTATCCCATCTTTTTTGGTGAATCTGAAAGTCAAAAATTTTTAGAGCAACATGATTCTGAGGAAGGTTTAGGAGCATATGACGAAAGCATTCTTCTCGATACAGGTTGGAGAGGGGGAATCCCGAATAATAATTATAAGTATGAAGGAGACCCTGATGGTTCCCTCAGAGGATTGGAAGCTTTCTGGTATACAGCAGGCTTAGGCTTATGGGGGTATGTCTTTGAGGGAGGTACTAAATATTACCTAATTAATCGAAATGTTAAAAATCGAGTTCAAAATATCCTCCTACCTCAGCTAAAAGTTGATAATGATCCATATTTAGTTTTTGATATGGCAAATGAAAAAATGTATTATGCTGTTTCGATTTATACATCAATAGAAATAGGGGCATATTCGCAATCTACAATATTGCGGTTTTTAGGAATTTGTTTGGTTGATGTAAGAAATGGTGAAATGGAATTTTATAAAAATCCAAGCTTAGATGAATCTGGTTCTGATCCTACATACTCACTTTGGGAATATTACATGAACATTTATAATTGGCAAACTCCTCCTTCATGGTTAAAAGATCAATTAAGGTATCCTGAAAATCTATTCGAATCTCAATTAGCGGCAAATTATAAATATCATGTAAAGGATTTAAAAACATGGAAACGGGGAGATGATTTTCATGAAAGACCAGAAAATGGTGATCTCTTCTATATTGAAACTAATCTTGGGGACGGAATAGAATATGTTGGCTTAGATTTAGTGGAATACAGTGGTACTGAGGCTAAAACTTTAGCAGGGATGTACATCATAAGACATGGAGCCCATTTTGGAGAATCAATATTCTATCAAACTAGAAATTCAACTGAAAACTTAATTGGTCCACAAACTGCAAGAGATACTTATAGAACTGAAGCAACTCAAGACATTTCTCTAATTTCAGGAGCCAGAAATGGGAACACTCTCCTTTATCCTCTTGGAGGTTCAGTTTATTATTATATTCCCACATATAGCACTGTAGGTGGTTTACAGCAGTTAAAATTAGCAGGATTTGTAGAAGCGTTTACGAGAAAGGTAGGCTATGGATCTGATGCCTATAGTGCATATAATAGTCTTGAGAATTTTGAACCGGGACCATTTACATTATCATCTGATGCAGGTTATCCTGATATCGATGGTTCTTTTACAATAAATTGGACTATTTCTCAGTTTGCACAAACTTATTCAATTTATAGGAATGATAGTCTTATTGCTAGTAATTTACCTAGTTCACAGAGAACTTATTCGATTATTGGTTTAGATTCAGGAACATATGAATTCTATATAATAGCTTCGAACGAATTTGGAAACAGCACCTCAAACACGTTAACAGTGACAGTTAAGATATTTCCTATATTGTATTTCTTTGATATGGAAGACATAATAGTTTTACCTAGCGACCTAGCGAGATTTCGAATTGAGCTTGAGAATTTTAATGAAAGTGTCTCGGCACCAGCATATAATGTAAAAGTAAATCTATCTTTATATCGGGAAGGGGGTGGAATTTTTGATGTTATTGTCCCACCTGTTCTTTATCCTTTAGAAAATGCTACCTTTACAGATGGCGTCTTCACTGGTATTAATTTTACAATTGTTGATGAAATTCTCTATTCTGGTCAAGGCTTAATCTTAAATGGATTTGTTAGTTCAGTTACAAGCGATATTATAATAAGATATAAATGGACGTTGATCGTTGATAATATAGTTATCTACATTTCACCTGAGGATAATATAACGGTAACCTAAGGTTACTACTTTTTCTTTATGATTTTAGAATCTTTTAAAGTCAACAAAATATTTCTGATTATTTCCTTACCTATGACACGAAGGGCATATTTCAAAATTGACCTTTTTCATTGAATAGCACTTAATACATGTAAATTCAATTCCACATTTAAAGCAAAATCTAAAAAGTTTATCTTTAATATAATAACCACAATTTGGGCAAAAATTATAGATATCTAATATTAGGGTTCTATTTGGGCTATTCTGGTTGGATTTTATCCAATTAAATTGAATTCCACATTCATGGCAATAACTATACTTATTTGACACTAATTTCAATTTACACATCGGGCAACAGTTTGAATTATCTAATAGTTTTATTTGTTTATAGTGTGCTCTAGGTTCTTGCCTAACAGAATTTTTAGCACCTTTACTTGTAACTGTTAAAGCTACTTGACTGGCATACCTATCCCTCCCTCTTTTCATGGGTTTTAATTTAGGAGCAAACATGATGTTAAACACCAAAAACAAAATAGAATAACTTATCGCAATAGTAATTATAAAATTGAACAGAAAAAATTTAAAGGCTAAATTCAGATAAAGGGCTACAATATTAGAGAGCAAAACAAAATACAAGAAATAGATTGTTACGTAAATTTTAAACCACTTAAAGATTTTATTTTCAGGATTAATCTCTTCAATGAGGTATTGGTATTTAGCTCTCCCAAAATAATATATAGTCATTATGAACATAGTCAATAGAAAAATCCATACAAATGGTAGTGTTATAACTATTTGGATTAATAAGTTTATGAATCGTGGATCAGCAACATAAATAAGGTATGGAGCAAAAACAGAGATGGTCTGGATTATCCAAATATAGAGTAGTTTCGCTTTTGCCTGGTTTTTAGGCTTAATCGGTACTGCAAATAATAAGGACTCTTTTGATCCCTCAATATATAAGATACTGTACAGCAAAATCCCTATAATTATCGGTTGATATGCTAAAATTAAACCAAAATTATAAAAAAAGTCCATATCTAAAGGAACAAGGTTCCCTAAAAGAGTAGCATTAAATGTATAGGTTCCTACAATCGAAATTATAATGGGGGTTATAACTGATAAAAACACTTTCAAGTTCCTTGAAGTTATAAGAAGGTCTTTGATAAAATGGGCAAGAACAGGCCCTCTCTTCTTAATTTTAATTTTTAATACTTTTTTCGGCTCATCAGAATATCTGTATTTTCTAAAACCTTCAAATTCGGGATAATCTAATTTTTTTAAGGCAGTTATAGCTCTTTTTAATACCCACCAAGTAAAGGTCGCAAATACCCCCATACCTGATATAAGACTAATCCAATAGTGGGGATGAAGATTATTTGTGGTTAGTGTAAAGGAAATCCAATAACATGAGCTAAAAGGATAAGGTATGGTACTTAATATAAGATTTAATAATGCAGTATTTTGTACTCCAATAAATAGCTGAAGAAAAATATAAATTGAATTTATAGCCCATTGAATTAGAAAAATACTACCAAACATTACCAGAACATAACCAAATGTATTAAATAATCGTATCCATAATGTTTTTTTTGAACTTAATTGATTGATATCAAGGATTTTACTAATTCTATGGCTAATTAATACTAATATGCTTAAGGAAAACATCATATTTAGAAACGAAATAGCTATGCATACTAAAAAAACAACAAAATCTAAGGTTACAATGACCATAGCTATTGGGAAACTGAACATTATAAATATAATAGGTATATCAAAACTGCGGAAAATAGTTAAATACTTAAGCTTAGCTAATTTAGTTTTTGGAATGGGCAGTGTTTCTAACCATTCAAATATGGTTCCTGAAATTATTAAACTAACTTCGGTCATGCTCATGAAAAAAATATTAAGAAATTGCAGAATAAAAAAGAATACAAAGACCAAACTCCCCCCAAATATGATTACGTCAAAATAAATCCCCCCTGTTTGAAGACCTTCTGTCATGGCAAGATAATTTCTAAGAGGAATTACAGGTAATACTCCAAAAATTACTGAATAAAATAGCTTGGTAAAAATAATCCTAAATTTTAACCTTTTCCTCTTTTTACTATATCGATTTAAGAAAGAATCTTTTGATATTCCTTTAACTCGAAGTATTTCCTCAATTAATATCTCTTGATTTATGAATTTTGATATTGAATATAAACTGAGTCTGTTGTTTTCCAAATCCAGTGGTGTTTGAATAATAATAACCTACTTTAACTGCTATTTTCTCCTTCTCTACTTAAAGATAATGAAACCTAAATTAGTTGAAAAGATTCATTAATTATGAACTTCACGTTTGTAAACATATAAATTTTTTGCCAAAATAAAAAATATTTCAAGGTAATTAAATGAATGGTAAAAACCATTAAATTGATTCAGATAAAGAGAAAAAAAAGATGTAAATAAAAAGTAAATTGAGAGTTTATTTAAGTAAGCATTGCGTAATTTTTCCGAATAGCCGCTTCTGCTTCTTTCATTACTCTTTCGATGATATCATTCACACTGTCAACACTATTGATAATTCCAATTGATTGCCCTAATAATACTGCTCCGTCTTCAGTATCACCGTTATAAACTCTATCATACGCATTAGAATCTTTAGCCATTTGTTCAAGTGTTAAAGATTTTTCATAGGCTATCATTTCCTCTTTCGATTGAGGAGCAGGGTGCGCTAAAGCATACTTGTTTTTGTATAATCGAATAGGTCCGAATGCTCCTGTGAAAAGCCCTGTATCTTGAGGTTTACCAGGCGGGATTAAAGCTTTATATTTTTCATGAAATTCCGATTCTTTTGAAGCAATAAACCGAGATCCCATAGCTATTGCTCCTGCGCCAAACGATAAGGCTGCTGCTAAACCTTCTCCTGTTGCGAATCCTCCACATGCTATTTTGGGTAAATCAGGAAATGCTTTATTAAGTTGTTGCAACAAAACCAGCGTGCTGACTCTTTCATAAGATTGATGTCCTCCACCTTCAGTACCAGTGCATACAATTCCATCTACACCAGAATCTACACATTTTTGTGCTAACCATACGGCTGGTGCTACATGAAAGTGCTTTACTTCGGATCTCTCCCTTAATTCCTGAAAATTTTTAGAAGCAGGTAAAATTTTTGAAGAACCCGCTGACGTTAACCAGTAAACACATTGTTCTCTCATCTTAGGATTGTCCATAACCATTTTAGGCACATCTGTACACATTTCTTGAACACCTCGGTTGTTGCGAGATGTGAGAAAGTTTAGTCCAAATGGTTTGTCCGTATGCTCAATCATGTACTCTAAACTTTCTTTATGTTCCTTTACTGGATCCGTCCCCACTATGTTCACATTCGATAAAACACCCAGTCCACCTGCCTCACTGACTGCTAAAGCCAATTCACGTGTGTAAAAAGGACCCATTGGAGCACTGAAGATTGGGTATTTTAACCCGAACATTTTAGTTATATTTGTTTCTATCACTTATTTTATCACCTATACTAATATATCAGTTAGATGTTTAGCAATAATTTTTTAATCAATAAAATCATTTCTAAAATTTCTCTTCTGCTTTACATTAGATAACTTGAAATTGAAATTTCATACCAATATTGAAATTAGAATATTGAAGGAATAGAAGCTAAATAAAAAAAATATATAGAATGGAGGAATAGAAGTTTAAGTATGATCATTCGAGAAGCCATTTATCTAAACTTTTTCCTCCTTGTTCTATATTTGAATTTAGAGATTTCAACCCTCAATTGATTCTCCTGCCATCTTATTCTCAGTTCAATTCATAGATTTCCACAGTCTCAACAGGCCATAATTCACCAAAATATGGATCATAATTAGGGTGGTCCTCTTTAAGATCGGGTTTAAAAAGTACTATTTGGTGAAATTCTACCATTCCAGGTGCCCCTGCATTTTCTGCAAAACCAAGCTCGACAGCGCGTTCTGTTAATGTTCCATAACCTATACCATGAATATTACACGATGTATAATTATTAAAAACATCCCAGACATTAGGTATTGCTGCTCCAGGTTCAGGGATAATGAATTTCATAAGTACAGTATAATCAATATAACCATCTTCTCCATCACCTAATACTGCTTGAGGTTTAGGTGCCCAATCACGACAATAGAACATAAAGTCAAAAACATCATAAACCGTCAAAGGTGAATTTTTTACATCTAAATGCAAAGTTACTAAAGCTCTTCCATCATTTAACTCTCTCTCTTTAAGATATCCAGTGATAATAGTATCTCCTACCACCAAACTATTTTCATATATCATATCATTTACGAAAGGTGGCGCTGCAGGCCAAGGGAAGCCCATCTTGATTAGTAAATAAGAATATGGACTATAAAAATCGCTAAAAGCCCAATTTTCTTCTACACCCCATGGAAAATCGTTATAGTTCGGCTCTAACCAATCCTCTATCGGCCTTATAGTAACTTCAAGTGCTACAATGGAAGATGCGAAGCTGAAAATAAGAATTCCTAGGGTTGCTAATGTTAGCAATTTCGATGTTTTTTTCATTTTTTTCAACTCTAAATTTTTTTTTTTAATTTTTTTTTTGATGTTATAACACTGTCAAAACTATTGCCTTCTTTAGGTTTCATATTGTTAAAAAGAGGTTAGAATTTGGATTATATGCTATCTCTATACTTCTTTCTTATACTTTTTATGTTTCAATGATTAAACGTGCCATAACATATATGAAATGGAACGTTTCGTATTTAAATGTTGTGATCAAATTTATATAGATTAAATCAATATATTTTATATAGAAGTAAGAATAATTAACGTTCTATATAATCTTAACTAAATTAAATTGATTGAAAATTTGAAAAAGTAATATAATAGAAAATAAATAAGATTTAAATAAAAAAAGAATACCTAACTTTGAAAGGGGTATGATATATAATATGAATGTAAAAAATGATGAACGAATTGAAGGAGAATGGAATCAATTAATATCTAAGCATAAATTACGATTTGAAATTTGGGCTATCCTTGAACTTCACACAGAATTAAATGTAACTCAAATTTCTCATTATATAGAACATAGTAAATCCACCATTGCTAGACATCTTAAATCAATGGAGCAAGATGGTCTTCTAATATCTAGGATAGGAGAACAACCTGTAAAAGGTAGAATACCACCTAAATTCTATAAGATTAAACCTAAATTTAAAGAGAAGAATACATATTTACATGAAACAGATCTCTTGGATGATCCTGAGAAACTTCACCAATTTTACAAACAAGAGATAAGTAATTACCGAAAGTTAAGTTATAATATTACACAGCTACTAGATTATCTAGATCCATTATTAGATCTTTTACAAGTTCAGCTAGGAGATATAACAAAAGCGAAAAATACCTATGATGAGTACTTATCTTATATTGATGAACCAGTTTTTTTATATTTCGATAAAAAACGAGCTCAAAAACTTATAGATTTACGTACAGAATATGTTTTCAAATTGCATAAACTCGCTATGGAAGAAGAGCTAAATACTGAAGAAGCTTTTGTATATTTTGATATGTCTCTACCACTTGCTGACCTATTTGAATTGAAACGAAGAATTAAACGAACTCACATAGATGATCAATTAACCATTAAGTTAGAGAATTTAATTAAGAATACTTAAAATTAGAATTATAATTGATTATCCCCATTTTTTTTTGCTTCTATATAAATTAGCCATAGAGGAAGATTTAAATATTGAAGAGGCTTTTACTAGTTTTAATACTCCTTTCCCCTAGTTGCTCATTTGGATTAAAAAAAGAACCAAAAAAAATATTACACTATAGATAATCAAAGGTTCAATTCTGTGTCAAATAATAATACAAAAGTCTTCTTTCATGTAAAGCAACTTAAGGATGAGTGTAAATTTAAAGAAGCTCTCCAAATTATTAATGACCTGGAAAAAAAACTTGATTATACAACTGAAGAGAAATTTGAAATTTATTTTCTGAAGATTTCCCTTCTTTTTGAACTCGGGCAGTTTAATGAGTTTTTCAAGTATATCGATTTAGTAGAAAAAGATAGTTCTCAAATAAAAGATAAACTTCAAATCATCGATTTTCTCATTATTAAGAGTAAGCAGTTCCTAATTCACGAGGAGAATGATGAGGCACTTAAGATTCTTTCTAAAGCTGAACAATTGATTGATGATCTTTCCTTAATGGAATTTAAAGAGAAAAGTGCCATTATTCTTCTATTAGAAGGACGTTATTATTTTAAGAAAGGTGATTTTAAACGTTCATTAGAGTATGTTTATAAGGTTTTAAGAATTGCAAAGGAAATTAAAAATAATATTCTTAAATTAGAGGCACTAAGATTATATTGTTTTATTTACGGTGTAAGAGGTGATCATAAAAGAGTTCTCGATATTGGTAATTGGTATTTAGAACTCGCAAGGAGGGTGAATAATAAACAACAAATTATTTCAGCACTTAATGTTTTAGGAGAAAGTCTTACTGAAAAAGAAGAATTTAGTCTGGCATTAAATTACTTGAAGCAAGCCTTATCAATATGTGATGAAATTAGTAGTTTTAAAACAACAGCAGTTCTTACTTCTCTTTTTAATTTATATCTAGAAATAAAGAATCTTAGTGAAGCTGAGCAATGCCTAAATCATATAAAAGAAATCAAAAATCAAGAAGATATAAAGTGGTTAGATGATGTATTTCGTCTTGAAAAGGCGTCATTCCTAAAAGAGCAACCTGAACATACCTACCAAATAAAAGCAAGAGAGATTTTTAAGCAAATTGTTGATGATGAAGGGACATTTTATGAGTTTAAGTATGTTTCCCTTATTCAATTGTGTGATTCATATTTGATAGAATTAGGTAATACAAATAATCTTAAAATATTAGATGAACTTCAACCTTATCTTGCCCAGTTAATAGATCTTGCCATTAATCAGCAATCTTATTGGTTACTTGTTGAAAGTTATTTGTTTCAAGCTAAGCTGAAACTTATAACTTTCGAATTTGGTGAAGCTGAAAAATTTTTAGATCTAGCATTATCTACAGCTGAGAAATACGGTCAAACCAGATTGTACAAGCTTTTAATGAAAGAGCAGTCTGAATTATCAAGAAATTTAATTAAATGGGAAAAATTAAAAGATTCAGGAGCAACTATTGCAGAACGGATGAATTTAGCTCGTATAGATGAACAGATCGCCCTTTTACTCCAAAAGCGTAGATATTTAAAAACTAATATAACATCTTGAGTAAATATTCCTTTTAGCTACCTAAAAAAAAATCAATAAAACAAATTCTAAAATTTCTGTTCTCTCCATATATTATTAAACTACTTAAAATAGTATTCTTTCTGCCACCCAAATTAGAATATTGAAAGAATAGACGCTAAAAATAGGATTATAGCTGTGAGGAAAAGCCATTTGATATGCCCCTTATATCTTAAATAATCGGGGCTTGAAGAAAATAGCGAATATCCTAACAGTAAGGAAAGAATAGGCCAAAGACTTAAAAAGAATGCGGAACCTGAAACACCTAAATAAAAAATACCGAAAAAGTTCATTGTAAAACCTATTGAAACACTGGCGATACCATGGACTATAAAATATTTAGCCACTGATTTTTTGAACCTAAATGGAGGATACTTATAACCCTCTTTTTTTTCCTTCTGTTTACTCATTAGGGAAATAATAATAAGAAAGATTGCTAGTGATAATAACCCAAAAATCAAACTATATAAAGTATAAACTAATGGTTTTACCTGATTCGTAGGGGTTGTGAGAAATGCTAAATTCATAAAGGTACCTCCTAATGTCCAGCTTAAAGCTGTTAATACTCCAAGAATGAATCCAATAAAACCGAATTTACCTGTCCATGTGATAATCAGAAAAACTGCTACCCCTATACTTAATAAAATCAATGATATTAAGTCAAATAGGGTAAAAACCTCACCAAAGAGGTAAATTCCAAAAGCAATGCTAAAGAAAGGCCCAACTCTAGAGAATTGCGAGGCGATCTCCGCTTTTTTATAAACTAGGGTGCAAAAATAATACAAACTTGTTCCTGCACTAAAAGAAAAGATTCCTGCAAAAACAAGATAACCAGAAAACGTGAAATTATATTTAATCAGTAAAGGAGTGAAGGCAATTGTTAGGATAATAGTACCTGTTAATAATGTTATTCCTAAATAAAGGGATATCGCTTTTATTTTCAATAAGTAGTCTTTTTCACTACTAAAAATGGGTTTATAAGCTTCTCTTAATTCCTTTATGCCTTTACTCACTACTAATGTACTTATCACCCATGCGAGGAGTGCAATTAAGTTAAATAAAACACCTAACCAAATCAAGATCTCAATCTCTCAGAAGGAGGTTATATAAGATTTCAATTTCTAAACTTGAAAAAACTTTTGAAGAAGAAAAGGATTAATGATTTTTATATTATATCATATAATAACCGATAACATTTTAATCAATAAATGCGTATCCAGCTATTAAAAAATAATTAGGGTCAGAAACGGGTATCTCTCCTATCATCCACCCTTGATATGTGGTTTCGCATACCCAATACTTATTGTTATCCTCAGTTGCATTAATGTAATAACTTGGGGGATAACTCCAATGAGCCGAAGGAACAAAATTTAAATGAACTCCTATGCATGCATGTCCTACCCATTCCCCTTCAGCTTCATCATAGAGTTCAATAATAGCAAGAATTGCTTCATAATTAAGAGCTTCTGCTAAAGAACCGAATAATACGGACATATCTTCACAGTCTCCTCTATTGAATATCGTTTCTAATGGATACTTGGCTATATCGTTTACTTCAGACTTATATGTAATTGCTTGTGTAAAACTTAATAATCCATTGATTACTTCCTCCGGATCATTTGGATCAACACATTGGGATCGAATCGCTTGAGCTATTTCAATTATCTTTGGTGCATTTTTTGTACAATAAGTCTCTATGATTGCTGCGACATGAAATGGGTCCGAATTAGAATGAGAAGGATGAACTAATTTCGCGTAATAATCTAATGTGGATCTAGTAGTAGCCACTGTATAGGAACGGCTATAATAACCGTTATTTACATAAAATTGAACTGTTTTTTTTGGATGATTATAGTTATATATATTAATGGTTAAAACGGGTATAAGAATAGCAGCCACTAAAACTAGTGATCCAAGAATTATTGCTGCAGTTTTAGATTTAGTAAGCTTTTTCTTGCTAATTCCTTCTTTCATGGGATATATTACTTGAGATGATGGTCTAGTACTAAATTTCTGCGGAGGATAATATTTATTCACAGGTTGTTTGATTACAGTAGAGGAAACAAAATACTCATGTTTCTTACGTGAAATTGGATGTGCACAATAGGGACAGACTTTCCAATGTGATTTTAATTGTTTCCCACACATAGCACAAAAATTAACACTTAAAATTGTTTTTTGTGGTTCACTTGCTTGGGAAAAAAATTTACCGAATTTTAAATTCCTCCCACAACTTGGGCAGTTATTCCAAGTTCCTTGTAATTCTTGACCACAATCAGGACAATAATTCATCATAATTTACTCAATTATAATAATTGGATTAGATTAAAAGCATCATATATTGATTTTCTTAATGAATGTTTTCACTCTTAAAAGAGCAATTTATGCTTAAAAATATTATCTTTAAAAATTCTGATTTGTCAAAAAATTCTTTATGTCTTTAATTTTCTTATTTTCATTTTCGAGGCTAATAATTTAGTAAACCTTCAATAATAAATTAACTATATATTATAGATTAACAATTTTAACATTAGCACCTAGATTTATTGGGAAAAAGTAATGAAACTCGCGATTAAAAATAGGAGTATTTTGCTGGTTTTCTTAATCTTATTGTCAATACTTTTAATTGCTTCCCTTCCCTTTAATATTTCTAATAAACTTGGTGAAAATCAAGAATTAGACTCTTTAAAAAATGCTGGTGGTAATTGGTCGCCCTATATTGAAGAATTTGTGGGGAGATTTCCAATTTCGGTATTTATTGGAGATGTTAATAATGATGGTTACAATGATATCGCCACAGCTAACCATTATGATTATGATGTTAGTGTCCTCTTATGGAATAACTTATCTGATTATTGGATTTTAGAATATAATTTACCTGTTGGAATTGGTCCTTATGCTGCAAGTATAGGAGACGCGGACAATGACGGTGATAATGATATTGTGACTACTGATTGGGGATCTAATAATATTACTATCTGGCCCTGGAACAAGCCAAATAATAGTTGGGGGATACCAATATCAAGACCAGGAGGTTTTCACCCCAGAGGGATATGTATTGAAGATGTCAACAACGATGGATTTAAAGATATAATAACCGCTAATGATTATGTTGATGTTGTTGTAATCCATATATGGAATAGTAGTCTAAATGATTATAATTCCCCAATCTACAGACTTGTTGGAATAAATCCCTGGAATGTAGTTGTAAATGATGCGAATAATGATGGATTTAATGATATTTTAACCACAGACGCTGTCAACAACGAGGTTGTAATACTGCTATGGAATCAAGTTACAGAAGATTGGGATATTCGTATTGATAAATCGATTGAATTTGTGCCATTATGGGTCTTTGTAGGAGATGCAAATAATGATGGTTTCAACGATGTAGTAACAGCAAATTACGGCAGTAATACAATATCAATCTTATTATGGGATGATATCTTAAGCGATTGGAGCCAAGAAGTACGAAAAAATACAACCAGTTTTCCAAAATCTGTCTCAGTAGGAGACGTAAATAATGATGGGTATAATGACATTGTAGCTACGAACTCTGAAGCTTTAGTTGTTTCTGTGTTTTTATGGAATGTGGGTGATAATAGTTGGGATGACCAGGTTCTTTTAAGCGTAGCAGGAAAGCCTAACACAATTTTCATAGGCGATGCTAATAATGATGGGTATAATGATATTATTACAAATCACGATGGGAGGAATAGTGTATCGATTATTTTATGGAATCCTAACATACACAACGGTCGTAGGCCTTCACCCCTTCCTTTTGAATTGTTAATGATTGTTGGTGGATTGAGTCTAATAGCAGTTTTAATAATTATATCTATGCTCGTTATTTTAAGAAATCGAAGAATGCGAGACATTAAATGAATTTTTTGATAAATTGTTTTTATATCATACACAACTATACACACTGATCCAAAAAGGTTGAAAAAATGAGACCAACCAATATTTGAAGCCCTCAAACCACAATCCACGCTATTTCAGATCATTTTATGGATCGAAACATTTAAATACTATCCACATTAATTGTGTATTAGTACACAACAAAAAACACAAAAAAATTGGTGGAAAAAAAAATGAATAAAAAAAGATTGGAAAGGAAGGAATTAATCATTATAAAGAGTGCTCTTAATGGGTACCGTCAATAAACAAATTTTTTTTTATTTTATAATTACGCTCATCAAAATAAAGGCAGATAATTAGTCAGGAATTAAAATTTAATATAAAAATACAAAAAAAAAGAGGAAAATAAAATGACCAAAAAAGGATTGGAAGAAAAAGACCTAATAATAATAAAAAGTGCTCTAAATGGGTATCGTCTTTAAAAATATCTTTTTTTTCTTATTTTTATTCACGATCATGGAAATTATTGAATTAAAACCAAAAACAATGGAGGAAGATACAATGATAATGAAAATTGTAAACGGATATGAAGAATTAGAGAAAATAAAAAGTCAAACGTTCTCTAAATTAATGTTTAGAAGTCCTATAATTTGGTAGGCATTAAGACTTAAAAATTATAAAAATTAAATATTAAAGAATTAATGAAATTTTTATCGAGGTGTAATTAAAGAATGAAAATATCTGGATCAGGTAAGCTTTCAGAAGGAAAGATTGATGATAATTTAGTAACCTCAGGTTCCGCTAGAATAGATGGCGATTTTGAGTGCAATGGATTTAGATCATCTGGGTCTTTTAGAGGATCAGGGAATTTGACAGTTCATGGAGACTTCAGAAGTTCTGGGTCGTTTAGAGTTCATGGTTCTCTTAAAGGAGATGGCAATGGAAGAACTTCAGGTTCTGCTTCTGTGGATGGTAAGATTTCAATTGATGGATTTTTTAGAAGTTCTGGCTCATTAAGAGTAGGAGGTAAAATTGAAGCGTTAGAAGGAATAAGATTTTCAGGTTCAGCTAGTGTTCAAGATGGTCTTTTTTCACAAAATTCCATAGATATTGAAGGTTCATTTACATCCAATGGAAAAATCACAGGTAAAGATATATTTATTGGTGTAAATCAAAAGAAAAAGACCTCTAGACAATCATATAAAGTGTATGGAGATATTTTTGGCATTAATACAGTGGACATAGCTGGAACATATGTTGATGGAGATGTTAAGGCCCGAAATGTGAAACTCAGCAAGGGGACAGAAGTCTCAGGAAATGTCTATTATGTTAATTCAATTGAAATCGACAAGAAAACTAAATTAGCTAATGAGCCTATTCAAATTAATGAAGAGGAAATGCAAAATAATCATTAAAAACAAGTAAAGAGAAGGGAAGAATTAGTATGTCAGATGAAAACGAAAACAATGAATTTGAAAAGAAAGAAGCAGATGAGATGAGATGGGAGTTAAATGACATTCGTGACGATCTAATAGATGAATTAGATGATTTGCAAGATGATTTTAGAGATGAAATAGATGAATTGGTGGACGAAAGCAAAGAGATAAAGGAAGATTTAAGAGAAGAATTGATAGACTTAGAGCGAGAGCGAGAAGATTTGCTTAATGAAATAGGAGATGTGAAGGGAGAATTGGAGAATTTAGGAGCAAATGCAAGAGAAAGAATAGAAGAGGCAAGAATTAAGCTTGAGAATTTAAAAGATAAAGTGTATAAACATGAGCTTAAATTGCGACAAAAAATACGAAAAAAGTTAGATAAAGCAAGAAAGAAAGCAGTAAAACGAATAAATATTTCAGTTGATCCTGAGATGAGTGATGAATGGAGAGATTGGGCTGAAGGATTAGGTGCTTCAGTTTCAGAATTGGTAAGAAAATCAATGAAGTTTGTCAAGAATAATATAGGAGATTTAGCAAAATTAGAAGAGTGGGGGGAAAAAATGGAGAAAATGGGAGAGGAAATTGAAAAAGCAGTAGAAAAATCTGGTATCGAAGATTCAGCCAAAAAAGTAGCAGTGAGCATTAAAGAGGGAAAGATAAGAGGTGATAAAGAGAATATCAAAAAGCAAGTAAGAGGATTAATCAAACTGTACCAAAATGATAAAATTATTCTTATTGATAAACTTGCTAATGCTCTCGGTAAATCTTTGGAATATGCTGAGAACATGATTTATGAATTAGTGGATGAGGGGATTGGAGGTACAATTAACGGAGAAAAAAACGCTTTTGTATATATGAATGATCCTGAAGAGGTCATCTCTAAGCTCCTTAATTTAATTGATAAAAAATAAAAAATAATAACGAAAAATAAAAATGTATGAATATGATAAATCCAAATTATGAAAAATTGGCTAAAGTTATCGTTGAATATTCATTAGAAATAAAAAGAGGGCATTCGGTTCTCATTATTGGACCTCCCCTCGCAAAAGACTTATTTCAAGCAATAAACATAGAGATAATAAAAGCAGGAGCTTATCCAACTATTTATCCGCGATTAGAAGGAATACTAGAGATGCTGTTTAAATACGGGTCAGAAGATCAGTTTTTATACGTTGATAGCTTTGAAAGGGCTCTGAATACAGAATATGATCGCGTAATAGAAATTCGTGCTGATTATAATACACGTAAGTATAGTGGTGTACCTCCTGATAAATTTGCCAAATTTATGGGTTCTCCTGAAAGGAAAAAATTAATAGAACTATTTGAAAAACGTGCTAGTAGCGGTGAACTAAAGTGGATAGTTGTTCCCTATCCTTGTCAAGCTTATGCTCAAGAAGCAAATATGGATTTGTTTACATATGCTGATTTTGTATTTAAGAGTCTTCTATTAGACAAAGAAAATCCTATCGAAGAATGGCGAAAAGTAAAAAAAGAACAAGAAGAAATTGTCTCCTATTTAAATAACGTTGAAAAAATCCAGGTGATAGGAGAAGACACAGATTTAATCCTTTCTGTAAAGGGACGTAAATGGGTTAATTGTTGCGGTGATAAGAACTTACCAGATGGAGAAGTTTTTACAGGACCAATTGAGGATTATGTTAATGGGTATATAAGATTTAGTTATCCGGGAATATATTTTGGAAAGGAAGTAGAAAATATTTATTTGGAGTTTAAAGATGGAGAGGTTGTTAAAGCTACTGCAGAAAAGGGTGAAGAATTACTTGGAGAAATTTTAAAAATTGAGAATGCAAATAGAATCGGAGAATTTGCTATTGGGACGAATTATGGAGTTACAAAATTTACAAAAAACATACTATTCGATGAAAAAATGGGGGGCACATTACACTGTGCTTTAGGCTTGGGATTCGAGGAGACTGGCTCTAAAAATAAATCAGCAGTTCATTGGGACATTTTAAAAGATATGAAATTACCTGACTCAAAAATTTTAGCTGATGATAAGGTAATTTATGAAGAAGGGAAATGGATAATTAAAATCTAACGATTTTTTTTAATTTTAAAATAAAAAACTAAAAAGCCTTAAAAAGATTTTAAAGAATAGGGGATATGAATGGAAGAATTAGCAAACAAGGCCACATTTAGAAGTTATATCGTTTTTTGGATCGGACAATTATTTTCTTTGCTCGGTTCAATGGTTGTCTTTTTTGTTATAACATTTTGGATTGCGTTGGTTTATGATAGTGAAATAATAAGTTCTTTTACTGTATTTTTATCAGTACTGATGATGACAATATGTATGCCTATCGCAGGAGTTCTTGCTGATAGGATGAGTAGAAAAAGGTTGATCATAATTGCAGATTCTTTACAAGCACTTTCAACCTTTTTCTTGATCATGTTTTTTCAATTTGGCCTAGCGAATATCTTGATTGTGTATATTTTTGTTGGCCTACGTAGTGCTTTTCAAGCATTCCATATACCCACTGTTAATTCTATTATTCCTACCATGGTTCCCAGAGAGAAATTGACAAGAATTAATGGGATAAATTTCCTCTTCACTGGGGTTGTTCAGCTTCTTTCTCCATTTGTGGGGGCTCTACTTTTAATATTTTTTATTAATTCGATATTTTTAATATTTTGGGCAGACATAATTACATTTTTTATTGCCCTGTTTCCATTATTATTAATAACAATACCTTCAGTAAAGAAAGTTAATCATTCTGAAGAAAAAGGTAAAAAAAGCTCATTTATAAAAGAGTTTAGATTAGGCCTTAAAACTATAAAATTTATTCCAGGTTTAATTATAATGATAATCCTGTCTATGTTACTTAATTTTTTAGTCCAGCCCGTTAATTCTCTCATGGCTTTATTTATTATAAATAATCATGGGGGCGGTGCTCCTCAATTAGCACTCACAGAGATGATGTTCACAGGAGGAATGATTGCTGGAGCGTTGTTTACAACAATTAAGAAGAATTGGAAAAACAAAATAAAAGTTATTTTTATTAGTATTGCAATTGCCCTTATCGGATATATGATATTTGCCATAGCTCCTTCAGGATCATATCTTGTTATAAGCATAGGTGGTGTTATTTTGGGTTTTAATTTGCCAATCATTAACTCTCTTTACCAAACCTTTTTACAAACCACAGTTCCAGCAGATAAACTTGGACGTGTAACCTCAATTGATCATACATTATCTTCAGCAATATCACCAGCTGGTTCACTTCTTTCAGGACCAGCAGCATTAATCTTAGGCATACCTCTTTTATTCTTTTACTGTGGACTACTTGGTATCTTAATTACTGCTGGATTTTGGTTACTTACAAATATCCGTACAATTGATGTTGACAGTAAGAGTGCGTTAGAAGAAATCAATGGAAAAATTGAAAATATAGAAATCTAATTTTTTTCTTTTTTTTAATACAAACTCTAAACAAACGGTAAGAAAAATGACAGAAAATTTAGCAAATCAACACACTTTTAAAAATTATCTCATTTTTTGGGTAGGGCAATTATTTTCAGTTTTAGGATCATCAATTTCACAGTTTGCGATTATTTGGTGGATAACTGATACAACAGGGAGTACAACTCTACTTTCATTAGCCAGTTTTTTTTATGTATTACCAATGACTATTGTGATTGCTTTATCTGGTGTAATAATTGATAAATGGAATCGAAAAGCAATTATTGTAATTGTGGATTCATTACAAGCATATGTTATGCTTTTAGTAATCATAATATTTAACTTAGGAGGAGCCAATCCAATATTAATTGTCTCCATAATGAGTCTACTAGGAATTTTTCAAGGTTTTCACATCCCTACTGTAGGAGCTATTGTTCCTACCATGGTTCCTAAGAATAAGTTGAGTAGAATGAACGGGTTAAACTTTTTCTTTAGAAGTTTTATTCAAATCATTGGTCCAGTGATTGGTGCTTTACTATTTTCATTTATTCCATTTAAAACCA
>JBHLRJ010000073.1:0-20316 GCA_048882645.1 Candidatus Thorarchaeota archaeon | reverse complement strand
AAATTATATTTAAATAAATTAGTTTAGAATATGGTAACTGAAAAAGATTTCATATTTCCAGTGTATATATACGAAGAAGTGTTAGATCACATTAAAAATTTAAGTAATAACACTGATAAAGAGATCTTTGGATATTTAATTGGAAAAATTTTAAAGTGGAAAGCTAAAATCTATATTATAATACAAGAACAATTGTTTATTGAGGGGACGGTTCACAGCCATAAATTTTCCACATCCCAAATTGAAGGGAAAGCTGGTGAATATGAGAAAGAATTTCAAAAATTAAAAGAGAATAAAAAAGATAATTATTTAAGAGTTGTAGGTTGGTGGCATTCTCATCCGGGGATTGGCTGTTTTTTATCTAATACTGATTTACGTACCCAAGAATATTTCTTCCCTGAATCTTATCAAGTGGCTTTGGTAGTGGACCCCATAAGGGATGAGTACAAATTTTTTACACTAGGCAAATCTTCTAAAAAGAATTATAAATCAATAAATAATGCTATAATTTCTTCGAATTAATAGGGATCTCAATTAATGAAAGATAAAAACAAACAATCAGATATAAAAGTAACCGGTTTTGAATCTATAGATTCAGATATGTATGATCGTCAGAAACGCATAGCTGGTTGGGATCAATCTAAGGTTTCAAATGCCACTGTAATGGTGATTGGTGTTGGAGCTACGGGAAATGAGTTAGTAAAAAATTTAGCATTAACTGGGATTGGTAAAATCATCATTATTGATTATGACCTTATTGAAAAATCAAATCTTAATCGCTGCGTGTTATTTAATATAGATGATGATATTGAAGGCAAATATAAAGTTGATGTTGTAAAAAAGGCCGTTCAAACCCTTAATTCTGAGGTAAAAGTAATAGCTTACAAGAAAGAACTAAATGAAATTGACAAAAGTCTATATAAACAATCAGATATTATTTGTTCTTGTGTAGATAATATTGAAGCACGATTAGAAGCTAATAACTATGCCTACTATTATGGCGTTCCATTTATCGATTCTGGAATCGATGAATATTTTGGGTCATTGCAAGTAGTATTTTCTGAAATACCTGATGCTGCTTGCTTACAATGTGGAATTACTGACATAGATTTAGATTTAATGTGGAAAAGATTTTCTTGCACGGGACAAGAAATTAAATCTGACAAAGGAGAAACCACTAGAAAAATAGCCACAATAATTACTACAACTTCTATTATAGGAGGGATTCAGTCTCAACAAGCTCTTAAATTCATATTAGGAACTGAGTATTTTAAAGAAAATGGAAAGTGGGATTCTCAAATAGGAAAACCACTAATAGGGAAACAATTAAATTATAATGGTCTTTCTAATAAATTTAATATTATTGAAAAGTTTAAAGATCCAGCTTGTTGGACTTGTTCATATAAAAAATATCTACATTAAGTAAATTCAAATCGAAATATAAATAAAATTAATAGAGAAAAATGCCAGAATTACCAGTAGAAATATGGAAAGATCGTGTTAATAA
Source organism: Candidatus Thorarchaeota archaeon (assembly GCA_048882645.1). Taxonomy (GTDB): domain Archaea; phylum Asgardarchaeota; class Lokiarchaeia; order Sigyniarchaeales; family SOKP01; genus Loki-b32. The sequence continues at coordinate 18,809 of JBHLRJ010000073.1, read as the reverse complement.
TGAAATTAATACTTTATATAGTTTGAATGTTATAGAGAAGGATTCGTTAGTGTGGCATGACAATAGCGTTGAATTGTTCATAAATATTAAAGTGTTAGGTTTCATTTTAGGAGATTCTACCGAAAAAGTGAATTTAATACCTCAAACATCTCATCGTATTTTTATGAAAATTAACCGGTCATTTCCATATCCAGGAGGAATTGATTTTGCTTGGTACTCGGACATATTCCATCCAAATATTCATCCTGTTGAACTAAAATCTATTAAAAAGCCTGGTACTGGTTATATATGTTTAAATATTTTAAAACAATGGTCTCGGCTTTCAGATTTAGAGACTACTGTTAAAGCACTGCAAAACTTAGTAGAAAATCCAAATCCAGAAGATCCGCTGAAATATGAGGTTTGTTTAAAGGCAGCTAATTTTTTTAAGAAAAATCCCATAGATTCCTTAAAAAAGCAGTACGAAATTGAAGAAATTGAAGAAGAACTAAAAGATGATGATATAATCATACTTGATGATTAGAAGTGGAGACTTAACATCCAATAACTCTGGCCCATAACGTTAATTTATTATTTTTAGACCAAATTTATGTACAGTATCCTTAATCGTAATTGAATTGGGTTATCCTTGTTTGCGAAGAACTAAAGTATATGAACGCTGATCAGCACTTATTTAAAAAAAGAAAAAGATATTAGATTTGTTTTTAATAGATTTTAAAAATCACATCATCTAAAGGTCTTTTGGGAACATGCATCTTTCCAGTGGGATCTTTCCAATAAGTAAAAGAGTTCTTATATGGTTCCATTACCGAATCCTCATCAGGATATCCAATACTTATAACATGCGTAATTCTGTAGTGATCTGGGATGTCAAAGACTTTTCTTATTTCATTCATTTTTATAGCTCCCATCCAGCAGCAACCCAAATCAAATTGAACTGCACCTAATAGGATATTTTGAGCCGCAGCACCTACATCAAAATCAACATATGAATTCTTTATTTTAGTATTAATAAGCATTATAATATAAGCAGTAGGCTCCCTTCCGCTTTCAGGAGTTCTTTGATCTTGAGGAAGTGATGACGCCCAAAACACTAAAGGGAATAATTTTTTCCTCATTTCTTCGTTTTTAACAATAACAAACTCAAGAGCTTGTACATTTCGAGCCATTGGAGCTACTCGAGCGTAATCTACTAATCTCTTTAAAGTATCTAAAGGAATTTCATCTTGTTTAAATCTTCTGATTGTTCTTCTTTTATAAATAATCTCATCTAAATCCATTTTTACTTTTACCTTTTACGGTAATATATTTTATTTTGATTTAACTAAAAGTTCTGCTACTTTATAAAAACTTTCTTCCACATTTTTACCTGTTTTTGCTGAAGTTTCAAGATACTCAAGATGTAGATTCTCAGCAACTTGTTTTGCCTCTTCAAGTGAAACATTTCTTTCAGCTTCTAAATCTTCCTTGTTACCTAAAATAAAACCAAAAAATTTTTCCTGATATGGTTTAATGTTTTTCTGAATGTCTTTAAACCAATTAGAGACACTGTCAAACGATTTGCGATTGGTAAGATCAAAAATTAGAATTACTGCTTCAGCTCCTTTGTAAAAATGTCTTCTCATTACTTCAAATTTACTCTGTCCAGCTATATCCCATAGTATCAAATTAACCAAGTTATCATTTACTTTTATCACTTTTTCTGAAACACTCACACCAAGAGTTGCTATGTACGTGCGTAAAAAAGCGTTTTCTGTGAAGCGTAAGATAGTACTTGTTTTTCCTACGCCTGGATCTCCACATACTACAATTTTGAAGTTGGCTCCGGTGAACTCTTCTTTGGTGTCTTTTTCTGGAAATGCTTCTAATTTTATTGTCTGTTTTTCTTTACTACTTAAATCTTCTAGAATTTCTCCTAATTTTATGCGCAAATTATTTAGTTCTGTAAAAATCTCATCACTTTTTGCTTTACCATTTTCAAGTATGGCAAGCTTCTTTGCACTATCTGAAAAATCAGCTTCAAAATTTTCCATATACTTATAAAAAATAAGATCATCTGCTTCATTAAATAATATGGTAATAGAGGATAAAGCAACATTCCCCCTACGAGATGTATCTGTTCTTTCAATATATTTAACAATTCCTTTTAAATTGAACGAGGGGAAAGGCATAATCACTAAGGAATTTGGAACTATTCCTCGATCTGTGGTGAGCATGGTAATTGTTTTAATACTTACAGCCATCCTTATCGATTCAGCTAAATCTAGTGGATACCATAAGAGTGCAGTTGGTCCGATCTTCTCATCTAAAGAAGTATAAATGATTCCTTTGATAATTTCTTCTGTCATATTAATGATATATGTCGTTTAACTAAGTAATCAACGATAGTTTAATTGCATAATTCTTATACAATATTTAATTTGGGAATGAATAAAAATTAAACATTCCTAGAATTGACTTTAAAAAGGATCATTTTTAGGATATTCTCTTTTACTAACCTTTATATTTATTAATTAATAATTTCGTGAAACTATGGTTTCACGAAAAAACAATTAGCAACCAAAATTTCTTATGAAAAGGATGAATTACTTGAATAATTCCGCTATAGTCTAAACTATAATACTTTCCTCGATCCCCCTTATCCATAATTAAGTTTCTACCGAAAGCTCCCTCAAATTTAATCCCAATTGTAATTGGTGTTATAAACGGAGTAGGTTTAGCAGCTGTTGCGATTATTATAGTTGTTAAGAAACGTCTTAGACCAAAGGATTAGTTGCTATCTTCTCTTTTTTTTTTTACTTTCTTGACTCATATAGTAAAGTAGCTAGCGTAGTGAAAGCATCATCTACATTTTCTCCAGATAATGCTGAAGTTTCAATATACTTTAGATTAAGTTTATCCGCAATTTTTTGAGCACTTTCCCCTTCTATTTCGCGATTCTCTTCTAAATCTTTTTTATTCCCAAGAACGTATCCCATTATTTCCTCTTCATCCATTTTCAGTTGCTTCTTAATATCTAAATACCAATCTGGAAGACTTTCAAATGTTGCAGGATTAGTTAAATCGAAAACTAGAAGTAATGCATCAGAGCCTTGATAAAATTGTTGTCTCATAAGTCTGAACTTATCTTGTCCCCCTATATCCCAAATTACTAATTGAATAATAGACTCATCTTTGGTTTTAAATATTTTATTCGAAACATGAACGCCTAACGTTGAAACATACGCTCTCCTAAAAGCATTATTAGTATATCTTAATATCAAACTTGTTTTTCCTACTGTTGGATCACCAACAACAATAATCTTAAATTGATAGTCAATTAAACTTCGATCCTTTATCCACGGTAGAGCTTCTGCTTTTGATTCTAATTCTTTAGTTTTTAATTCATTTAGTAACTCATTTATTGCATTTTCCAGATTTGTAAGTTCAATTATAAATTCATCTTCTTTACCTTCATTTTGCTCTAAGTATGTAATATTTTGAGCAACGTCATTAAAAGAATTTGTCAGTTCCTCCAAATATTTATAAAAAATAACATCATCTGTCTCTCGAAATAATATCATTACATTAGATTGACCAACGCCTCCTCTTTTATCCGGATCATCCCACTGAATATACTTAATTAATCCTTTTAATTGTAAAGAAGGAAATGGTAACATAACCAAGGATTGAGGTATAATACCTCTTTCTCCTGTGAGCACCGCAAATGTTTTTACGCTGATATGCATTAGGTCTAATTGAGAAAAATCTTTGGGAGTATAAGCTTTAGGATTAGGGCCCAACTCCTCATCGAGATTACTGTAAATTATCGCTTTAATTATTTGGCTTTCCATTATAATTTAGGGTTCTTTAGTATACTTATCGGTAAAATCTTCGCTTAATACTATTAAAGTAATTCTTTTATTTAAATAATAATCGATAAATAAAAGAAAATAAAAAAATTTATGATTTTTTTCCTAATCCAAAATACATTAACCAAAAGGAAACCATGTATCCCATTCTAACCACAATAACAAAATACCCCGGCTCAGTTAAACCCTCTAATAGCCCAAAAACACAAAAGCATATAGATCCTGCTGATAATAGAATGAAATTTCTACGAATTACTCCTGAGGATTGTAGTGCTTTATATAAAAATCCAAATCCTAAAAAGATTAAAACGGGTAATAATAATACCCCCATGAGGATACCTGCCAGACTTAGGAGGTTTACATTATAATCAATCAAATTTTCACTTACTGGTTGATATAACGGAGGAGAAAATACGAATGAACTCGGAATATCTATAAAAATAACAATTTCAAAGACAATGGAGATCACAAGAAAAAGAATAATGATATATATTTTAATCTTTGGAGTTATAAGCTCAGCTCCTATATACATTGCAGTAATTATTACTGGAGCAAACCAAATATAGGATAGTAAGGCTACCAGTCCATTATTGGTGATATTAAAATGAGTAATAATAACTAATAGGAAATCCAAAAATACTCCTAGATACATAAGTCCTGCAAGCATGTTTGCCAAACCTAAATAAGAGAGTAATTTAGCACCAGTTTTGCGTCCTCTATAAATAAAGAATATCCCAAAGATAATACCAAAGATTACAACTGCTGAAGCAGTAATCCCATCAATCCAACCAGTAAAATCTGCTATCGCCAAATTTGAAACTCACCCATACTCATTAACTATTTAATTAACTCAGAGAGAAAAGTAAAATCTTAAGATAATATATGATCTTTTGAATTAATAAATGAACTGATCAGAAAATTGAGATATATAAAATTCGATGTTAATCCTTAATTTTCTCGAGGATAGAAATAATTCGGTAAACTGTAGTACGTGCGTGGAATGGAATATTTGCATCCTGTGCTAGATCATCAACCATATACATTACATTACTAGAGCGTATACCTACGGTATTTTCCTCATTGTGTAATTCATTAATACCTCTTTGGGCTACTCGCTTTATGTTTCGGGGAACACTTCTATCTGCCAGCATTCCATTGAGCAGGTTTTCAACCATATCAAATGCCTTTTTAACTTCTTCACTAGAAACTTTTGTCACGGTTAAAGATCACCAAAAATAGTATTTTAAATTAGTGAGAAATTTAAAAATTTAAATATTTATTAAAATTTAATTTTTTTTATTTTTAGGCACTTTTTTAGTAAATTCCAAATTCACGAATTTCACGTTTCATATCAGGTATTTTTTCTGTAAATTCCTTTATCTGGTTATTGAATTTGTCAAAAACTGTGATAAATTTATCACCTATACCTATATCAATTTGTTTTACATAATTGTAAGATAATTCTTGAAGATTGTCAAATATTTGGTTGAATTGTTCTGTTTTTTTCATCAATTTTTGATTTACGTTCTTTCCTTGCTTTCTAACCATGTTTCTTAACTTACCTCTTGGCACTCTAATTTTCTCAATTAATTTGTCGCATTCATTTAAAAATTCATAGGACTTAATCCTGTTTTCCTCACTAAGTTTTGCCTCAAATATTTCTGTTCTCCATGTGTTAATACGTCCCCTCGCATACGTGTCAAAATTTAGAGAAAGAGAATCAATTCCCTCTCTCACTAAGAATCGTAAGAAATCTGGGTCATCACTTGGCGCTTGCCCACAAATACCTACTTTTCTGCCATATTCATGGGCTGTTTTAATTAAATGACTTACTGATCTCCTGATTGATTCGCTATTCGTATTATAATTATACATGTTCATCATTGGAATCATCTTTTCATTATCTCTTCCTACGCCGTAAGTGAGTTGTGTTAAGTCATTTGAACCAATGCTAAAACCATCCAAGTACTGACTAAAGATATCTGCACATATGATATTACTAGGGATTTCTGCCATGACATAAACTTTTAATCCATCTTGTCCTCTTACCAAACCTTCGCTTTCCATAATATCCAATATCTTTTTGGCTTCTTCTGGAGATCGACAGAACGGCAGCATAGGTATAATATTCTTTAATCCCCAATCCCTTGCTTTTTTAATCGCTCGTAATTCTAACATAAAAGCTTGCTGGAATTCGTCATGGACATAACGTGAGCAACCCCTAAACCCGAGCATTGGATTATTTTCTTCTCCTTCATAAATCCAACCACCTATAAGATTAGCATATTCGTTAGTTTTGAAGTCTGAAAGCCGAACTACACATTCAGCTATTTCACCATCACCTAAATCTTTCCAAACTCCTGCAGCAATAGTAGCAATTCCTTCTGCTAGCTTATCTACGTAAAATTCCTCTTTATCATCAAAACCCACTGTTAGTTCTCTGATTTTATCTAAAGTTTGTTTTAATTGAAGAATTTCCCTATTAAATGGATCTTTATGATACAGGTCTGATTTTTTAATCGATTCAATCCTTTTTCGTTGGTCGAGTAGGATGTCATACCTCATTATTAACGCTTCAAAGTCAATTAAGGCGTTAGGGTGAATTTGAATCTCATCATTTATAATAAATTCTAATCGGGCTAGTCCTGTACCATCAGGGTATTTCCCTGATGATAATGCTCCTTTCGGGATCCCTAAATTTACTAATACTTTTGTTTTTGTCTGAGGAAGTTTCGCAAATTCTATAGTATCTGAATCAAATTGAACATCACGCAACCAGATGCGTGGTGTGCCCTCGGAGCAATCGATAGTTGCATAATCAATCCCCTCACGTAGCCTTTCCTTCATTATTTGAACTATATTATCTGCGCCTACAATAGAAGCTATATTTAATTCTCTTGATACTATAGCTGCATGACACGTAGGTCCTCCACGTTCTGTTATCACTCCTCCTAAATTCTGCATGTAGGATGTCCAATCAGGATTAGTTTCCTCTGTCACAAGAATATCTCCCTCACGCAATAAATAAGCATCATTAATTGTCTCTATTACTTTTACTTTTCCAAAACCGATTCTTCTACCAATAGCAATGCCTGAGTTTTCAACCAACAGACCATCCTTAGTTAATTCATTTGGGTTTTCTATAAGATAGAAAATTTCTTCAACATCTCCTTTAATGCTATGGACAGTTTCAGGACGAGCTTGAACAATATAAACTTTTCCGTTATTTCCAACCGCAAATTCGATATCCATTCTTCTTCCATAATGTTCTCTGATTTTCTGGGCATAATCTGCTAAAATTAAAGTTTCTTCATCTGTTAAACAATATTGCATTTGTTTTTCTACCGGTATTGAAACTACCTCAGTACCAATTTTTTCAGTTCCTTTAGAGAAAATCATCATTTTCTCTTTTTTAGCAAGTTCACGACGAATAATTCTAAGCTGTTGAGGATCATGCTTAAATACAATAAATTCGTCGCCTTTTTCGACACCTTGGACAATTAATTCTCCCAATCCCCAGGTTCCTCTGATTACTACAACATTTGGATTTCCCGAATCTGGATCTTCAGTAAACATTACACCCGAAGTCTTTACTCCCTTTAAACCACCTGCCATTTCTTGGACTCCAACTGATAGTTTCACGGCGAAATGATCGAAACCTGCCCGTTCGCGATACATTGTTGCTCTAGTGGTAAATACTGATGCCATATCCTTTAAAATATATTCTAAAATTTCTTTTTCTCCAGAGATATTCAAATGTGTATCTTGTTGACCAGCAAACGAAGCATCAGGTAAGTCCTCCGCAGTCGCAGAACTTCTCACCGCAAATGTAGATTCTCCTCCTATTTTCTCAATCAATTTACTATATGCTTCTAAAATTTCATCTGCGAGAGTATCTGGAATTTTTGCCTGTTCAATTATATATCGAATATTTGCACAAATTTTATCTACTTTTTCAACAGCTTTAATATCTTCTGACTTTAATTCATCAGATATTTTCCTAATATCTCTGGCAATTAATTCTCGGAGTGAGACCTCCTTTTCTTTTATAGTATAGAAGTTTGTGTCTAAAACATAGTCAAACGCTTTAGATGTGACAGCAAAACCTAGGGGACATGTGATTCCAAAGGAAAGCAATTCTCCTAAACTTGCGTTTTTCCCTCCTACAAGAGGTACATCACTAACCCTTAAATCTTCAAAAAACTTAATATATGTATAGTCGCTCATTTTAAAGAAAAACCCTTAAGATAGCCTAATATTGAGATTTTCTTAACGTTATTTTTAACTCTTCTTCTAATTATAAATTAAACGTTTATAAAAAAAGTAACGTGAAAATGAACTATTGTAATTCTTCGAAAAAGACATTATAATCTGAAGTGGTGTAAAGGCAGAATATAACCTCTTCAATTTGAGTAGTTCCACTTAAATATTCTTTCGCTGTAGAAATCATAACTTTAGCACATCTCTCAATGGGATACCCAAAGATTCCGGTAGATATCGCTGGAAATGATATTGATTTTAACTGATGTTCATCCATTAGTTTTAAACTATTTAATGTAGCGCTTTTTAACTTGTTATCTTCATTTTTTTCACCCATCCGGGGTCCAACTGCGTGAATTACATGTTTAGCCTTCAAATTCCCTCCTGTCGTAATCACAGCTCCGCCAATAAAAGTACCACCAATTTTATTACATTCGTCTTGAATAACAGGACCACCCTTACTTCTGATTGCTCCTGCAACACCACCACCTAGAATCAACTGAGCGTTGGCAGCATTAACTATGGCATCTGTTTCCATCTCTGTAATATCACCTTGAACCAGTGAAATTTTAGAATTTTTTACAATAATCTCTTTCATAGACGTTCCCTTTGATAATAATTTCAAGTATAATATTAGAATACAGAATTTTTAAAGGTGATAGAAATAGAAAATAATAAAGAAAAAAAATTAATGTTCTTGCTCATTATCATGGGTATGATCATGTGCTTCTTCCTGTTTTTTAAAAATTTCATCTAATTTGCTTCGGTCCTCATCACTCATCTTACTCATGGCTTCTATTTGTTGTTTTAAAAGCATTTTCATGAAATTATTTGAGATTATCTGATTTAAAACGGGTAAACTAATTCTAATTCGAGTTAATTCATAATTCATAGTTTTTGCAGTTTCTCTCATTTTAGCCAATTCTTCTTTAGTCATCCCTTCTTCACCGACTCCTGGGCAATCTAAATCTATAACACTATAATGCTTTCCATCATACTCCAAAGGATATGTCCTACAACTTAGTGGACGATTTTCATAGATCAAGCATTCTTTTTGTTCTATATTATACATTGGACACTTTGCTTCTAATAATTCTGAGACTGGTGTTTCATTGAAAGGTTCTTGTGTTTTTTCTTTCTCATCTTCTTCTTTAGGAGGAGGTAATGGTTTCAAAATTAAATCAAAACTTCCGTCTGGTTTAATATAGAGATCTAAATATGGCATAAAATTTGCCACTACGCCATTTCGGGCCCACATTTCCAGATCCCAAGATGTAATTGGAATTGGACCTCTTGCTAAGCAACAATCATCGCAACGTGTACACTTAAAAGTAAATTTTGTTTTTGTAACCTCTTCTTTTTGTTCAGGCTGTTCAGTTTCAGCTTCTTCTTTTTCGGGAATTTCCTTTTCTTGATCGTTTTCAGACACTACTATCAACTTTATCGATTATAAGAAAATTAATCCTAATTTTTCACCATTATCAATATTTTATAGAAAAAAAGTTTTATTTTTAATTTTTAAAATCTAGTTTACTTAAATCTTATTCTATCATAAAAGTAATTAAATTCCTTATTTCAATCCTTTAAATAATTTCTTGTTTTTAAGCAAACGACCAAGATTGACTAAAACAGGCTCAATTACCTTCTCTTCTCTAATTCCCGTAAGAACGACTTTACCTGTACTGAATACAAGAAAAACGGACTTTACTGGTTTTTGTGAATGATAAATTAATCCTGGAAAAACCTCGGGTTCATAAATAATATTATCTAATAAAAGTGCAGTGGCATCAAGGTTTATTTCTTTGTAAAAATTAGCAGTGACAACAATATTTACGATATGAGTAGCCTTTATCGCGCTGGTTATATCAATAGGGATTATTTTATTTAATTTTAAAACCAACCTGTTAATTATTAAGTCTATAAAGTCGGAAGATTTGAGTCCTGTTAATACTAGCTTCCCATTACTAAAAATTATTATAACACATTTGGGGCGATTAAATCTGGTAAAAAGTCCAGGAAATCGATTTGAGTCATATTTTGAATTGTTTAACGCTTTTGATAATAATATCAAATCTATGTTTTTTTTAATATTTAAAGATGATTTTATAACAATATTCTGAATACTATATGTTAAACTACTATGATTTCCATTTGATTCCGCTTCAAGAACCATTATTGGCTCCCAAACACTCTTGATCTCCTTACACACTTATGATGATATTAAGGTACCATACTATTTAATTATACTATTTTAGGTATAACTAAGGTAAAATACTGATTATTTTTACTTTTAGGAGCAGTTAAAAAGCTTCCTTTTGAAATACTTTCGAAATCCATATAAGCCATAAAATTAAATAAAAATAACCTTTAACCAATCTAACAAAGATTTTTATCTTGAATAATTTGATGTTTATATGAAAATATCAACTATGTTTAATATAGAACAAATAACTAGAAAGAAATTATTTATTTGGATTCTCATTTCAATAAATTTACTATTTTCATTCATAATTGGTTTTACTATTCCTGTACTCAAAACTTCAAATGGCTATTTCTTTGGGATCGTAATGATTCCATTATTGATTATTCTTAACTATATTATAATAGATCGATTCCACTATTATATTAATCAATCAACTCTGCAAGAGGGAAAGGATAATGCCCAAGATTAGAGAAAGGATTAAAAATGTCAAGGAAAGGATTAAAAATATCAAGAAGCCAATAATAGAGTATAATGGAAGGAAATATATTTTCTCTCTAAGATCATTAATACTGTTTGCTGTAGCAGCTCCTATATCGGCATACTTGATATACTTATTTTTTGATTTGAAGATTAATTATTGGCTCCATGAAATTGTAGTTAAGCAAACGGTCTATCTCTTAAATCTTTTCTTTAATATGGGAGTAACGGCTGAATACAATCCAATAGCAAGGGATCCTTGGTATTTTCATTTTCATAGTAGTTTATCAAACATCACTTTTCAAACCTTTTGTACAGGTGTTCAAGCCATATGTGTATTCGCTGGAATTATCATTTTTACACCCCACAGCCAAGATCGGGATACGAGGAGAGATATAGTATGGAGAAAAACAAAAGCATTAATCATTTCATCTCTTATCTTCTATATTGTAAATATAATTCGAATGCTTATTCAATTAGGTTTATATTACAATGGATATGCCTGGAATGATATACATTTCTCAATAAGTGCTGCCAGTTCGTTCATCGCAGCAATAATTGTTCTTTTAATGCATAAGTGGATGCCTGAATTCATAATCTCAATAATCTATGTAGGCACTCTAGTTACTGAACCAATTAAGAAAAAACGGAAAGAAAAAGTTAGAGATACTGTGATGGACACGAATAAAGTGGAGCTAAATGTAATGAGAAAAATACTTAGAATGGATAAGAAGAAATTTCCCGAAGAAATATCTACATGGTCAAAACAATTCGGATACATAATCGAAGACGATTATATAATTGTCCCTGATCAAAAAATTTCTAAGTTCATTGAATTACTCATGCAAAATAAACCATTTGTAAAAGATATTAAAAAGGATTAAAGTAACAAATTAGAATAACACTCTAATCTTTTTTCTAATTATTCTATAACTACAAAAAAACTTTGATAGATTATGTTAAATTTCAAGACTGATCAAAAAGTGGTTGAAATCGGCAATGTTAGGATAGGTGGTCAACCAGGAGAGAATCCTATTGTAATGATTGGAACTATTTTTTACACGAAACATGCCGCATTACTGAATGAAAAAACAGGTGAATTTGATAAGAGTCTTGTGGAGCAGGAATTGAATGAATTCACGGAAATCATAGAAGAAACAAGGATGCAAGGTATAATTGATGTTGTCGGGGCCTATTCAGAAGCCCTTATAAAAGAATGCGAATTTGTGGCTGATAATGTTGATTTTCCTTTCTTGGTCGACGGATTGAATGATTCTTCCCGTATTCCTGCAATGGGAGGATTAAAGGAGAAAGGATTACTTGATCGAGCCATATTAAATAGTATTGATGATGCTACAAATGAAGAAAATCTTGAAAAATTAAAGACTATTGGGATTAAAAATGCTGTCTTATTAACCTTTGGAAGTAGATACATCTTCCCAGAGCAAAAATTAACACTATTAAAAAAATCTCTTATTCCAAAAGCTCAAAAAGCAAATATTGAAAACTTTATTATTGATACTGCCGTTTTGGATTTACCCAGTATTGCAATAAACTTCGAAACTACGCTACTAGTTAAAGAGGAATTAGGATTCCCAACTGGATTTGCTCCTTCGAATGGCATTTATGGGTGGAAGTATATTAAAAAATATGGAGAAACTGCTCGTTGCGGAGCAATTGCATCAATAATGACACATTGTGCTTGTGGATCAAGTGATTTTATATTATTTGGTCCTATTAAATTCGCAAAATGCATTGTACCTTCTGTTGCATTAATATCTGCAGTTAATTCTTATTATAGGAAGAGAGTATTAAGAAAGAAAATAGCAGAAGATACTCCGTTGAAAGTGATTTTTTAAATTACATCTATGTAGCTAAGCAATATATCTTAACAGTAAATCTTTCGTTTGTTCAAGAAAGTTTGGAAGTAGGGTGTTAATCTTTTCTTTTCTCTTCTCACTATCAATAAGAAATAAAATAAACATTTCATTTTCAGAAACTTGGATTTTTTTGAACAGAATAATTGAATCTGAGACTTTAAATATTGCTTCATTTTTTTGTAAAGCTTTGAATCTTGAAAAAATTTTGAATAACATCGCAAATTGAGGTGCTGTTACTTCGAAAACATTTACCAATTCCTCAGCTTTAGGTATTTTTGTTAATCTTTTAGCTTTAGAAGAATAAAAATCTGCTAATACCAAACCATCGGTGCTTAATAATAGTGCGATATAAGTCTTTGTTTCTATAGAGAAATTTTTTAGATTATGATTTATTAAGTTCCTATTGGGGCTTAATTTGGAGATACCTGAGGAAAAAGCTCTAAGGATAGTAAACATCTGAAAAATACTAGTAATATAAAATTCTGGTGTTTCTTCAGGATCTATTTCTACCAATTTTTCCTTGACAGATTCTATATTCTCTTTAATCTCAATAGTATCAATTATATCTGAATCCCCTTTTGAAAGGATATAGACTATTGGTGTATGTTGTTTAAATTTTTTGAGAACATTTTTCAAATCTTGAAGATATTCAAAACTCTCTTCAAATCTGGTGTTATTTCCGATGTCGATAAAGTAAAACAATAAATCTGCTTCATATAGATATATCTCTGCTTTATTTATATATTTCTTTCTGAAAGTCAATTGACCTCCTAAGTCCCATAAGAATATAGTTGCTCCTAGAGCTTCAATTGATTTAATGCTAGCTCCTGTCGTTGGTTTTAATCCTATTAACTTGCTATATTGGCGATCTACTGAAAGTAAGAAGCTTGTTTTCCCCGAGTCATCTAATCCAGCAAAAAGAATTTTCATTTTTCGATGGCTTGTAATAGGAGTTGAGGGATTATTTTCAATCTCTACAATCTTTTGCATTAAATCAAAAAAATTAGGTTCAACCTCTTCCTGAGGTGGATATCCCTCTCCTATTTTCTTATCAAATGAATTGAAAAAGTCAATAACAATTGGCTTAATTCTATTAACATTGCTGTATAAAAAACTTCTGCTATATTCGTCAACTAAAATGGAGAAAGCAGTAGCTATAGGGGATTCAGAAATATTCGAATTCACGTAATGGAAATACGTCAGTGAGGTAACCTTAAAATCTGGATATGGTAATATAGCAAAATACTGTAGCTTAGAAACATTTGTATCTTCTGAAAATGCTTGATCACTGATGAATAGACTTAGATTTTTAATCGAAATTTGGGTAACATCTCTTAATGAAAATAAAAGAAAATCTTTGTTATCACCGTCATTTTTAACTTTTGCTAATTCCCGTTCACTCAAAAACTTAGGCCATGAATAGAGGGGTTGCGGTCCTAATTCTGCGTAGACACTAAAGAGAAAACCCTTAATTATTGAGGAATCAACCAGTTCTTCCATGATCTTCGGCTATTATTATTATTTTTTAAGTTTTAAATATCTTATTTTAATTTATACAAAATTAATTATTAATAACTTTATATTAAATTCATAGATGACTCTTAAAAAAATAGTTAATATTATCCGAAATAATCCAAATATTCTAGAAAAAAAAGAAATTAACCCTATAGTTCAATATATTGATAAGAATTCTTTCAAAAGTGCCAAAATATCTACTGATATTGGTGAAGACGCTGCTGCTATAAAGAATGAAAGTAAATACATCCTAATTACTACTGATAGAATAAGAACATCATTTATCGAGAATTTTCCTTACGGCGCGGGATATTCAGCCATTCTAGTCAGTGTAGATGATATTTATGCTTGTGGGGGTACTCCACTCGCAGCAAGTATAATTATTTCTGTAAAAAATCCTAATACTAGTGAAAATATTTTAGCGGGTATCTGTGATGGGTCAAAAAAATTTAAAGTTCCAATTATTAGAGGACACACAAACATTCATGGAAAATGTTATGAGTTAAGTTCTACAATGATAGGTGAAATCGATAAAGAAGATTATATCTCCGCAGGTAATGCCACTGTAGAAGATAATATCCTTTTAGTGGTTGATTTTGATGGTAAACCAGGTAAGGCAAGCAAATTTTATTATGATACTACAACATTTAAAACTTCTGAGGAAGTATTAAGAAAGAGAAATTCTATGAATATAATCGCAAAGAAACATTTAAGTAATGCCTCAAAAGATGTTTCTAATGGGGGAATTTTTGGTACCATATTACAAATGATTAAATATTCAAATGTAGGAGCGGATGTAAATATAAATAATATTGAAATTCCACCACCATTGATGAAAGCAGGATATAATTTAGAAACCTATATTCAGATGTATCTTACAACCTCGTATGTGTTAACTGTACCAAAGGTAAATTGTAATGAAATGATAAAAACCTTTCAAGATTTTGGATTAACTGCAAACGTCATAGGTAGAATTATTAATGATCAAAATCTTTTGAGGATAAACGATGGTAAAGAAGAGTCTATTGATGTATTAAGATTTTAGAAAAGATATATGAGCAGAAAATGGGAAGTAAAAAGAAAAAAAAGTCTATAAGTACACAAGAAACACCTCAAAATAAAATTAAATGTCCTGAGTGCAAAAAACTCATAGATGAAGGACTAATATTTTGTCCTGAGTGCGGTAATCGAATTCCAGAGTTTTATAGATTCAATCCTAATAAGACAATAAGTTGATAATAATATGATAAATTTAGAAGTTAAAATCCCCGATACTCCTGGAAGTTTGGTTGGGTTAATAAACCCGATATCGAAAAACGGAGGAAATATTTATGGAATACTTCACGATCATGATAAGAAAATTAATAATATGATACCGGTAACTGTGACTTTTGAAATAAGTGAAGATATTAAAGAGCGGAGTTTACAAAATATCAAGAGAGAATTAAGAGAAAAAGGCATTCAAATAGAAAAAATAACTTATGGCTTTGAGAAAAAGGGGATTACAGTTCTGTTAACCGGACATGTTTTTGACACAGATGTTATGGATACAATTAAAAGATTAGCTTCAAAGAATATTAACGTTTCAGAATTAGAAGCTAAATTTACTAATTTGGAAGAAGTGAGTAATGTTAAATTAAGAATAGAATTTCCTGAAAATATGAATAAAAAAGAGTTGATTAGTGAGCTTAGGAAAATTTGTAAGGAGAAACAGTTATTTTTGATTACAAGTTAAATAAGAAATAGTTTTACTTTTTAACAGTTTTAATGCTACCCATACGACAAAAATCTACCTAAAATCAAAATCAAACAAAATTAATAAATTTCGAAGATATGATTGTTAAAATTTGTTTAATTGGAAAAGGTTTAGTCGGAACGAGCTTTCTCAAGCTATTAGATGAAAAAAGAGAATTACTTCATAAAAAATTTAATTTACAGTTTATTGTGAATTCCATATTTGAAGAGGATGGCGCATTAATTAATCCTAATGGAATTGATTTAAAAGAAGTATTAAATGCTGATTCTGATTTCAAAAAATTACCTTATTGGAAAAGTAAGGTAACAGCAAAAGATACCATTTCTAATTTGGATGCGAATATTTGTATTGAAACAACTCCTACAAATCCTAAATCAGGTGAACCAGGACTCTCACATATAATTGAAGCATTAAATAATCATATTGATGTAATTTCTTCGAATAAAGGTCCATTATACTTAGAATATGAAAAAATAAAAAGCCTAGCAAGAAAAAATAATTGTTATATAAGATATGAAGCAACTGTCGCAAGCTGTGTTCCTTCCTTAGGTATAATAGAAAGTATTAGTGGAAATGAAATTATTAGTATTAAAGCAATATTAAATGGTACTAATAACTTTATTTTAAGTCGAATGACAGCAGAAGGAGTTCCATTTTCATTAGCTCTTAAGGAGGCTCAGGAATTGGGATATGCTGAGGCAGATCCAACCTTAGATATCGAAGGAGTTGATGCTGCTGGTAAGTTAGTTATATTAGCAAATGACTTATTAGGATGGTCAAAAAATATTAATGATGTTACTATCGAGGGAATTTCAAAAATAACAACACACACTATAGATTTGGCAAAATCAGATGGATATGTAATTAAACATTTAGCAATCGCAGAAAATAATGAATTAGTAGTTGAACCTCGTCTAATTGAAAAATATTCAGCACTTAATATTAGTGGTAATTTTAATGTTATAGAATTAGAGACTAAAAATGCAGGACCAATAGTACTTATGGGAAGAGGCGCAGGCGGCTTGGAAGCTGCATCTGCAATTATTAATGATTTAATAGTAATTACTAAAAAAAGAGAATACACGAAATAGAATGTATTTTTAATAAAAAAGTGTAGGAATTGAGATAATGAAGTTTAATTTCAAACAGGAAGTTAAGGCAGTCATTTCTGTTATTGGTGCAAGTGAAATTGATAAGAGTATTGAAGAAAGTGCCATAGAGATTGGGATATTATTAGCAAAAAACAAATACGCTATAGCATGTGGAGGCCTTACTGGCGTTATGGAAGCAGTATGTAAAGGAGCTAAGAAAGCAGGTGGCCTAACAATTGGAATTATTCCCTATGTAGAAAAAAATATGGCTAATAAATATATAGATATTGTTATTCCTTGTCCCTTCTCCCAAGCAAGAAATATAGTAGTAGTTCTTGCCGGGGATCTCTGCTTAGCAATTAGTGGTAAAGCCGGCACTTTATCAGAAATATGTTTCGCCTGGATATATAATAAACCAATTGTATCATTATCAAGTGCAGAAGGGTGGTCTTCCAAAATTGCAAACCAAAAGATAGATGATAGAAGAAAGGATATGATATATGGTGTTAATACTCCACAAGAAGTAATTGATAAAATTAATGAGTTATTGGAGTTTAGTTGAGTACAAATTCCTTTAATCAGATTAAAATAAAAAAATCTCAAGGTGGGTGAAGGTAAGTTATGAAAATATCTGGTGGAGATGGTTCTACAATAGATAAAGCCATCATAATTTCTGATTGTAATAATACAGAAGGAGTTCATCAAGAATATGTAGAAGTAAGAAAAAGATTTGGTGAGTACAGGTTAATACGTCAAGTATTATTAGAACAAGGGGATAAAATGTATGATAAATTAGAACTGGAACTAAAAAATGGTGAAAAAATTGAACTATATTTTGATATAACTCCTTTCTTTGGAAAATATTGAGCTTAGAATCATAATAATCAAATATAAAAAAAATGACGAAATATCACTCAACCAATTATATTGCTCCAGAGGTTGATTTTAAAACAGCTGTGTTAAGTGGACAAGCACCAGATAAAGGATTGTATATGCTAAATAGCATCCCTAATTTGGGCTCTGAATCAATTTTTCAATTTAAAAATTTAGATTTACCTGAAATTGCCTTTCATGTTCTTTCAATATTAATTGGTCAAGATATTCCTGAACAGCAACTTAAAGAAATCTTATCAAATGCGTTAAATTTTGGAATTACTTTAGATAAAATCAATCCAAAGGATTTTATATGCCATCTAAGCAAGGGTCCAACATGTAGTTTTAAAGATTTTGGAGCAAGAGTATTAGCAAGAATTATGGAATATTTTCTCACTCTCGAAGATAAGGATATAATAATACTTACAGCAACATCAGGAGATACAGGGGGTGCAGTAGCTCAGGCATTTTATAAAATGAACCGAATCAAAGTTATTATTCTTTATCCCAATGAGGAAATTAGTGATCTGCAGAGAAGACAAATGACAACCTTAGGAGAAAATATTACTGCCATTGGTATTAATGGAAAATTTGATGATTGTCAGAAATTAGTTAAAACAGCTTTTGCTGATAAAGATCTACAACATTATAACTTGTCTTCAGCAAACTCAATTAATATTGGCAGACTATTACCCCAATCCATTTATTACTTTTGGAGTAATTCTCGAATAATTGAAAAAAGAAATGAAAAGGTAATTTTTTCTGTCCCTTCAGGGAACTTTGGTAATTTAATGGGAGGAATAATCGCATCTAAAATGGGTTTACCTGTTGAGAAATTTATTTCTGCTGTAAATGAAAATGATGAATTTCCTAGATTCCTGAATTCTGGCAATTACAAAATGG
>JBHLRJ010000072.1:0-20584 GCA_048882645.1 Candidatus Thorarchaeota archaeon | reverse complement strand
CCATGATCTCATTATCATTGCAGAAACTAAAGAGATACATTCCAGCATCCTGAAAATTATTACCATTATTTTTTATTGTATTTCCAACGATTTTGTTGTTAAGACAATTTGAGGATAAATACAATCCATATATACCATTGTTAATTAATTGGTTTCGCAATATAGTATTGTTAACACAATTAACCATATAAATTCCTGATTCATTGTTATTTGATAACACATTATTTTCTAAGGTTCCTTTATTCGTATTTTCTAACTTAATTCCATTAGTAGATTCAAATATTGTGACATTTCTAATTTTAAAATAAACATTAATGGAACTTTCAATAAAAATGCCGCACCCAGTTGGGGAACCACTCGCATTAATTATCATATTTTCAATTAAATAGGGATCACCCCAAGTACCTGAGCCAGAACACCAATCAGATTGATTAGCAATGGTCCAATTTGAACCAGTAATATGGATAAATGTAAAGTTATTCCAAAATCCAGCTTGTTTTAAATTAAAAGTTCTATTTTTTAAATCTGCTTGAGTAGTTTCAATACGATTTTTTGTAGTAAGGTGAGTAGAAATTGAAAAAATAATCAGAGTGAGTAGTAAAAATGTAAATATATTTTTTATTTTGATTTTCATTCTAAAAAACTCCGTTTTTACCTATGGAATAAAAGTACGCTATAAAAAATCTTTTCATAACGAAAATTTTCTCTGTCATATTTTATTTATTTATTCTCATCAGCTTTGTATTCCATTAGTATTTGGAAAAAGAATTAAATGTTAAGAAAAAAATTATACCGTAATCTAAATCCAAAAAAATTAGTTTTGAATAATAATTGAGGATTAAAGAAATGATTGATATAAGTAATATAAAGAACATCGCTGTTATCGGAGCAGGATTTATGGGTTATGGCATCGCTCATGTTGCTCTTCTAGCGGATTTCGAGAAGGTAATTTTAAATGATATTAAAGAAGAGTCACTTTCTAATGCTGCAAAACAAATTGAAGTCGGAATTTCAAAATGTGAAGAATTGGGAAGATTACCAGAAGGCACTAAGACAAAAAACCTAATGGATAGATTAGGGATAGAATTGGACTTGAAGAAATCCGTAGAAGATGCGGACTTTATCATTGAGGCTATACCTGAAAAGTTAGATCTTAAACTTGAATTATATAAAAAATTAGGGGAGTATGCCCCACAAAATACAATTTTAGCATAAAATACCTCTTTTATGGATATATCAAAATTTGGAGATGTTTCAGGAAGACCAGATAGAGTAGTTGGAATGCATTTTATACCTCCAATAATTGCAAGTAGGCTAATTGAAGTAACAAAAGGTATTGAAACTTCAAAGGAAACCTGGGATATTTGTTCAAGAATAGGAGAAAAATTACCATGTATAGATGGTGATCGTTTTATTGCTCGTATTGAAAAATGGAGTCCTGGATTTATTTTAAACCGATTACTTTGTGCACTAGGGCTTTACTTTGCTTATGTCGCGGAGCAAGCAGTTAAGGAAGGCATTCCATGGGAACAGATAGATGCAGACATTGCTTTAGATGAAAATTCAATGGGTTTGTGTGAAACTTGGGATTACATAGGTTTGGATGTATTATGTGACAGCATGAACTACTTAAAAGAATCTCTTTCCCCAGACTTTGCAGTCAGAGGAATTTTTTCTGAAAAAGTTGAGAAAGGAGAACTAGGTGCAAAAACGGGTAAGGGTTTTTACGAATGGCCTAAAGGTGAAAGATATTTCTTTGAATGGACTAAGGAATGGCGCCCAAAAACAGATCATTCAAAAAAGGCTCGATTGCTCGACTTAGCGACAATCATAGCAGTCGAAATAAATGAAGGTTGTAAACTTATAGAGGAGGGTGTGATTTCTGGATATAAAATTGTTGATGATGTAATGAATATAGGATCAAGAGAACAGCAACCTGGTCCATTTATTACAGGCAAAAGAAATTATAAAAGTCTTTGTGCTAAGTTAGAAAAGTTAGCAAAAATTTCAGGTATGAGCTATTTTAATCCATGTGATCTAATGAAGTCAGGAAAATTTCTTAAAATGAGGAAGCTAAAACCCACATCAACTCAATAGGATAGGATTGTTATTATTGTTATTTTTTCTTTTATTTTAGTATTTTTCAATCATTCTGGTATGGAATTAAAAAAGAATTATAATTAATTTAAAAAAAATTTAAATAATTACTACTCGGTATTTCACTCATGACTAAATTTAAAATTGTAGTTAAAAAGCATTGTTTTTTCTGCGATTTATTAATTAAATGGCTCTCGGATAAAAAGGTCGACTATATTGTCTTAGATTATCAAGATCCTAAAGATTTTGACGATCCCTTGATGAGTAATCCCACTTTTAATAGTCTTTACTGTGATATGAGTGCGTGTGTTGAGAGTATTCCTTTAATAGTAAAAAATGATACAAATTTCTACTATTCTGAAATTTGGGATTTAGTTAATAATTCTATAATTGAAGAAAAAGCACGAGAAATCTTTGAAATATAAAACTTCGATTTTTTTACCGAAAAACGAATGAGCTCTTGAAGAAGATCCAATATTTGAAATAATAGTACTTGAGAAAATCAATTCATCATCCTATCTTAAGAAAATATCAATGAATACAATATGTTTTTATATTATAGCGAAAACTTTTATACAACTTACCAATAAGTAGATTTGATTAAAAATGTCAGTACAAGATGAAAAAAATCAAAACCAAAAACTTATAAAAGTTGCCGAAATTATAACAAGAGCCAAAGAGGGTGCGAAAATTCAAGAAGAAATAGTAGAGATATTAAGGATTACTGTTGGGGAAGATAATGCTGATTTTTTGAGAGCATTTGAAGAAAAAAGCTCATTAACTATGGGAGAACTGAAAGAAAATTTAAGGGAACTAGGTTTTGAATTAACTGAAGAAGAAATCTTATCTAAAGTTAAAATTCTTGCTGATAATGGTGTAATGATGGATCAACCTACAGGGGACGGTTTAATGATTTACCGAATACTCCCGTTTGGTAGAATATTTGATTATCTTTTTATGAGAGATATTGATGTTGAAGATGAAAATATAAAAGAACTTGCTCGATTACAGCATAATCTTCATGAAAAAAGAAAAGAAAGTGTACAAAATAATTACGATTCACTAAAATCTTCAATTGATAAAGTAATGCCATTCGATAGAACTATACTTAGTAGTAATGTTAATCAGACAACTGGTGAAGAAATTCAAATTATTATTGATAAAACTATCGAATCACCTGAAGATATGATCTTACCAACTCAAACAGTTCAAGAAATTGTTGAGAAATATGATGACATAGCTGTTGGCAGATGTTATTGCCGAAACCACGCAAAAGTCCTTGGTAATCCATGCAAGCAAACAGATATAAACGAGAGTTGCTTTACTTTCGGTAAAAGTGCACGACATACTGCAAAGCACGGTTTTGCAAGGCTAATATCAAAAGAAGAAGCCATAGATATCTTAGGAAAGATACGAGATGATGGTTTAGTGCATAAAGTTATGCATCTACGGGGAAATCCTGAACTTCGTGAAGATGCTATATGTAATTGTTGTACAGATTGTTGTCCACAAGCTGGAGGACTTATGATAAGACCAACTGCTAATTATACTAATTATTTAGCACAGATCAATACAGAGTTATGTGTCGGTTGTGGTATCTGCGTCGAGAAATGTCATCAATTAATAATCGAGCTCAATGAGGATGGTGTAGCAGAAAGGGATAAAGAAAGATGCATAGGGTGTGGTGTCTGTGCCTACTTCTGTCCTGAAAATGCCATTTCTATGATTAAGACACCTTTAAGAATTGTTCGAATAATGCCAGTTCAATACACATAAAGCGAGGTTAAAATAATGTCTGAAGAAACTTTTGTAAAATTACGAGAATATATAAATAATAACTCTTTTGGTTTTCCTGAAACCTCCTCTGGTGTCGGGTTAAAAATATTGAAAAAGCTATTTACACCAGAAAACGCTGAAATGATTCTAAAATTGAAACCATCTCGAGAAAGAGAAACAGCAGATCAAATAGCAAAACGAACAGGGTTAGATAGAAATATCGTTGAGAAAGAATTGGAATCACTTTCAAAGAAAGGACTAATTTTTCGCATCCGACGGGCTGGTATAACAATCTATAATTTAGCACCTTTTATGATTGGACTATATGAGTATTCAGTGAATAAGGTAGATGAGGATCTTGCTCATTTATACCGAGAATATTTTGATACAAAATTTATCTATGAACTAGCTAAACGTAATGTACCTGGTTTTAAAGTTATCCCAATCGAAGAAACAATAGAACCCGACACAATCCTTGTACCTTATCAAAAACTTAAAGAAAGCATAAAAGAAGCTAGGGTCATTTCTGTTGCAGAATGTATCTGTAGAAAAGAAGGTAGACTCGTTCGAGGTGGCTGTGATAAAGAATATCCCACAGAAAATTGCTTAAGTTTTGGTGCCGCTGCTGAGTATTATATTGAAAATGGTATAGGCCGAGAAATTACTGCTGAGGAAGCAATAAAAATTCTCGATGAAGCCGATGAAGCTGGTTTAGTGCACGCGGGAGCCAATAAAACTCATTTATCTAATATTTGTAATTGCTGTCCATGCTGTTGTGGATTGATGAGAGGAATAACCCAATTCGGATTTGATAAGCATAAATTTATGAATGCCATATTCGAATCGATTATCGACAAAGACCTATGTCTTGCCTGTAATAGTTGCGTCGAAAGATGTCCTGTTGGTGCTATTTCTATGGAAGAAGACTTTGCTGTGGTGGATAGGAATAAGTGCTTAGGTTGTGGATTATGCCATAGAACTTGCCCCGAAGAAGCAATAACTTTACAACTAAGGGAAGATAGAGTGGAACCTTTCGCTAGTTTAAAAATTTAGATTAGATGACCCACATCCTTCAATTATTTTTATTAATTAGGATCAATTTCTTTTGTTTCCTCTTCTTTTAATCGATTTCTATATGCAGCAACCGATTTAGGATTAGGAAGAAAACTTAATTGTAGAATTACATATCTTATTAAGATTAATAATTCGAAAAAGAATTCTATGAGTAACATTATAGCACCAATAACCATAAATGGTCGATATAGTCCATTTCGATCTATACATACGGCCAAACATACATCACTGCGAGAAGAAGGAATAATCCATGACCACCAGTATTCACAACCACTTCCACACACTTTGAATCCCGGAATTATATATATGAAACACAAGTAAGATAATATTGAGAAAATAATCCCACCACTGATTAATGTTGTACGAGTGATATTCTTATCTGAAAAATTCAATTTTGCTCAAGGAGATTATAAACTTCCTTCACTTTAATACTCTTCTGTAAAAACTATTATCTTAGGTACGATCCCTATCAGCTTTAACTACATTTAATTTATAATAGCCATACTCTTTACTGGGATACTTACCTATAACCATACTTGGTTTACTTTCAACAATCTCAAATATAGTAAATTCTCATTTTTTTCCAGTCAAGTAATTATGGGTGAGACTCACTACTCTGAATACATTTTTTGTTTAAATACACATGGAATAATTTTGATCTAAAATTTAATTGTGATTATAAATGAATATTAGACAAATAGTAAACAGAAGTAGAATAAGAAGGTTATTGCAGTCTAGGTCAAAATTGGTGGAGGTAGTCAATAAGGTACACTGGTTAGAGTTTGAAAATGAAAGCATTTTAAAATTCTTATCAAAATACAATATACTTACAGAAGGACGAGTTAATAAACCAGTTACATCCATAAGTATAAGAACCCGAGAAGATACCAATATAAATCATCAACCTAAAATTGATCTTACTATTACAGAAGTATAGATTAACAAAAATGCAATATAATTTCTAATTGGTTATTAAGATACTCTCGTTTTTGTACTTTTAATAGCATTTATCATAGAAGATTGAAATACTTAAAGGGAAAAATATAGAGGAATTTAAATGTGAATCTTATTATTTATAGCAAGCCAATTTTAAAATTAGGGAATCTTACTTGATATAATTGAAAATTAATATCATAACTCTTTCATTTTCATATAAAATTCTGACTATATCAGATTTGAAGAAAATCCTATGAACGGAAAAAGAGTAATTCGAGTAAAATACATTGGAATTGTTATTTTGTTATTTCTCCCGTTGTTTGGATTGATTGGAGTTTTAATTAGTAGAACAATTATTACTCCGAATGATCAATTTTTTATAGTAAATAAAGGTGAAATTCCTAACATTAATTCAAATAACTGGAGATTAACGATTGGTGGACAAGTTAATAATGATTTGATATTTACCTATTCCAATTTTACTTCTCAACCTTCAAAAGAGGTTTTAGCAACATTACAATGTGTTGATGGTCCTTCTGGTACAGCTTTATGGAAAGGTATCCCACTGAAAGATTTGCTTGAATTAGCGGGAGTTCAGACTGATGCTATAGATGTTGTGTTTTATGCCGCAGATGATTATTCTTCTTCATTAACTATTGAAGAAGCGATGGCACCTGATGTTCTTTTAGCTTATGAAATGAATCATGAAGTACTTCCTGTTGAGCATGGTTTTCCTGTTAGAGTAGTTGCCCCAAATCATTTAGGATATAAGTGGGTGAAATGGCTCGTTAGAATTGAGATTGTAAACTATGATTATATCGGTTATTGGGAAAGTCGAGGATGGAATGATGATGCTTCAATTACACCCCTCTCAGATTGGATTTTGCATGCCTTGTTATTGTCGATTTCTTTTGTTTTCGGAGGTCTTGCTCTCATATCTGGATTAAAGAGGTCTACTATATCTGATTATTTTGATGATCTCCCAAAGTTTGTAAATAAGAAATTTCATATTGCTTTTGGTATAAGCTTTTTTCTTACTTCTCTGAGTGTTTTCTTATATTGGGTCATTTCCACATTCCTAAATAGAGGAGCTATATTGTATACGATTCATGGCATAATAGCTTTAACATCTATCATTCTTATTATACCTGGGGCAATAACAGGCTTTATTAAATTAAGAAAGAAGGATCTTCAAAATAAAAATTTGCACTATAAATTGAACAAATATTCATTTTATTTTTTTTTATTTACTATTCTATTTGGATTTTTATTAATGCTTTTCAATTTTCCTCTTTTATATTAGTTTTTTCGCAAATGGCGAAATTTACTTAATGGTTATTTTCACCTAAATTTGTGAAAAAATTACAGCTATAAAAGGAAAAATCCAATGGCGTGCATCCCATCTTTTTCAAATAAAGCATATAGTTTAAACAATAATATTTGCATCAAGGGTGTGGACGATCATATTTAATATAATAATTCTACCTCAAAATCCTCTTTTTTCTGATTATATAATTTCCAATAATTTTCTGCAATAGCTGTAGGATTGTATTTTGCATCTTCTGGTTTGATTATTCCACAAATAATAACAGAAGCGACATGGATATTTTTAGAGGTTAATTCTGCTGCTAAGGTTTTTACTAAATTAATGAGAGCACCTTTTCCTACTGAAAGAGATGCGAATTCTTTATGAGGTTCAATACCAAGGTGTCCACCAGTAACAAGTATAGTACCTTCTTTTTTTGCTAACATTGTTGGAAGAACTTCTTGAACTGCTATTAAAACTCCTGCAACATTTACTTTAAAATCAGTTACTAAAGATTCGAAACGTTCTGCAAGGATATTTCTCCTCTTTAAACGTGCAGCATTATAAACTAATACATCCGTATTTCCCACTTTTTCTTTTAATCTGTGAAAGGAATTTTTCAAAGAATCTTCCCTGCTTGCATCTCCCGCAAAATAATATGCATTAATACCATCTTTTTCTAGTTCTTCTTGAAGCTCCTGCAATTTATTTTCATTGCGTGAAATCATTGTTACGATAAAATCTTCTTTGCCAAATCGTCTTGCAATCCCCATCCCATTATTCGGTCCCATTCCTACAATGGTTATAATTTTTTTATTTTCCATCAATTCTCATCCTTTTATAATCTTTTTTTTACAATATTAAATAAAAATCTTATTTTCTCTAGGAAAAAAGAAATAGATAAAAATTTAATTAATTAGGCGTATCACCATTTATCATATTTAGGCTCTTTTTTTGCTAACAATGAGAATGCACCTTCTGGGGCATCTTTGGTATTTAAACAGATTACTTGTGTTCGATTTTCCAGTTCAACAGCGGCTTCAAGCGAAGGAGCATTTATGTTCATATTTAATGCTTCTTTGGTGAGTCTAACTCCCATAGGACTCTTATTTAAAATCATCTTTGCTAGTTTTATTGCTTCATTGAGAAGTTCGCCATTAGACACAATTCTCGAAACTAAACCGATATCATTAGCTTCTTTAGCATCCATATTTCTACCAGTATACATAAATTCAGCAGCCCTTGAAAATCCTATTAAACGGGGAAGCCAATAAGAACTACCCATATCCGCTCCAGATACGCCAATCTTAATAAATGCATTACAAAATACCGCGTTTTCACTAGCAATTCTAATATCGGCAGCAATTGCGAAACCCAACCCTCCACCATAAGCCGGACCATTTACTGCCGCAATTACAGGTTGAGGAATCTTTCTTAATTTAATCATTACTTTAGAAAGCTCCTTCTGGGCAATAATGGTTCTTTTTACTATATCTTTGGTTGTTAAAAACTCAAACTTTTCGTACTCTACTGGTATTCTTTTCTTAAAGAAAACTAATTGACTTTCCTTTAAATCAAGTCCTGAAGAAAAACCTCGACCTTCCCCCGTAAGAATAACAACTCGAATGGTATAACTGTCCTCCAGGGTTGAAATATAGTCTAATAAATCTTCTGTCATTTGAAGTGAAATAGCATTTAGTGTATTTGGTCTATTAAATGTGATGATGGATATCCCGTCTTCTCGTTCTTCAACTTTTATAGTTTTATAATTTTTCATTTCTATCATAAATTTGTTTTTTGTTTAATGTTAAGAAATAAGAATTATTTAATAATTGCTGTAAGTTAGGTATAATTAATAGATGTTAGATATAATTCTCATTCAACATGTTGATACAGGGATAAATCTTCTCGAATATCAACAAGATCATACAAAATTTAATGTAGAACATTCAGACATTTTTAGCGGCTTTTTGAATGCGATCCAATCTATAATGTCTAATGAGCTTGATATTGGGACAGTAATCTTAATCTCTACTAAGGGTAAAAAAGGGCATAATTGTATTATTGTTCCAAAATATCCGATTAGTGTTATTATTCTCTGCGATCAAGAGGATCCCATCGAACTTTGGAGAGAATTTGGAGAAGAAATTGTAGAACGATTTTTAGAAATGTTTGGCACAGATTTTAATTATCATAAAGTTGAGCAATTTAATAAATTCGCAGAGATTATAAAAGAAATGTGTCTGGACAATAAATATTGTGAATGATCAATATTCAATTCTTAGAATCATAAAACTAATCTGATAATATGTTGAATATGGCCAATCCATGACAATAAAGCAATTAAAATCTAAATATCTTCATAAAGAGTATAAATATGGGATAAGATCTGAAGCTAAAGTTGCAAATAAACATTTAGATAAACTCATTAACGGGAAATATATTGAGAGTGTAAATAAGGAGTTATTTCTAACTTCAAAAGGTTTAAAAGCATTCTATGATGCTAAAGCAAAAGAATTTAAACAACGATCAAGTCTCGTTCGTATATCGCTTAAGTCTGATTTAAAAACAATACTTTATCTATTAATCGTTGTTGCTATCATTATAGTTTTAATTTTTGCTCCACAAATAACTTCTTGGTTTGCCAATCTTTAATTATTTTAATTCTTTGAAGCGATCTTTTTTTCTATTGTTCAAAAACCTTTTAAGAAAACCATATAATTTAATAGGTAACATTGAAATTGGTTAGTAAAAATGTCATATGAAGAAATCTCGAAAGTTCATAAGGAACTTGGTAAATTAATAGAAAATAGTTTTGAATTAAGAAGAAAGTTCGCGAGAGAGTTTGCAACTCAAAATGGCTTACAACTTGGAGATTTGGCTTCGGGAAATGTAGATGGAGAGAAGATGTTAGAATTTAATCGGTATATCTCAAATAATCTGGGAAAAGAAAGAACTAAAAGTATCCCTGAAGACGTGAGAATAGAAAAATTCAAGATTGGGCAAATATCGGCTGAATGGGTTTCAATTCCTAGTGCTAATGAAGAAAAAGTGTATTTTCACTTATTTGGGGGAGGATATATTATGGGCACTTTAGAAAGTCGTCGATGGATTCCCTATCACATTTCGCGAGTTACTAATTTACGATCTTTGAACATTGAATACCGACTAGCTCCAGAATTCCCTTTTCCAGCAGCTTTGGAAGATGCAATTGAATCATATAGATGGCTAATATCGGAAAATTTTGATCCAAAAAAGATAATTATTGGTGGTGAATCAGCAGGGGGTGGATTAACAATCGCGATTTTACTAAAACTTCACGAGTTAAAATTGCCTCTTCCCGCAGGTGCAGTTCTGATGTCACCATGGGCAGATCTTACAGGGAGTGGAAAATCGATTATAACGAATCAGAAATTTGAACCTCTAATAAAAGATGGAATTGAAAACATGGCTAAATCATATGCCCAAAAGGAACCACTCAATAATCCCTTAATTTCACCAATTTTTGCTAATCTAAAAGGATTACCTCCTTTACTTATTCAAGCTGGTGGAATTGAAGCGTTATTAGATGACTCAATCACCTTAGCCAACCGAGCTAAGGAGGCAGGAGTAGAGGTTACACTTGAAGTATATGAGAATATGACTCATGTTTTTCAGAATTTTGGAGAGGCGTTATCCGAAAGCAGAAAGGCATTCGAAAGTGTAAATGAATTTATTCAGAAAATTATATTATGAGAAAATCTAAAGAGGTAAGCTAATAATGGAAAAAGAAATAATTATTGAAACCAAAACTGGGAAAGTTAAGGGATATGAAAGAGAGGGTATACAGAAATTCAAAGGAATTCCATATGCAGAACCACCTGTCGAAAATTTGAGGTTCAGTTCCCCCATCCTAAAAAAACCTTGGAGTGGTGTACTCGATTGTACAAAATTCGGTCCCGTGGTACCCCAGAGAGAGTCATTTTTTACTCCTCAGCCACCTCCATTACAAGATGAGGAGAAGTGTTTAACTTTAAACATATGGACGCCTGGTTTGGATGATACCAAGCGGCCTGTTTTATTTTGGATACATGGAGGGGGCTTTTCTTTTGGTAGTGGTTCATTAACAAATGGAACGAATTTAGCAAAGTTTGGTAATACGGCTATCGTTTCAATAAATTATCGACTTGGAATATTTGGTTATATTTTCATTCAAGACGAACTTGCGAATCTGGGTCAATTAGATCAAATCACAGCGCTTCAATGGGTTCGGGATAACATCACATTTTTTGGAGGAGATCCAAACAGGGTGACAATTTTTGGTGAATCCGCTGGTGGAGTGGCAGTTTCTAGTTTAATGGCTATGCCTGCTGCAAAAGGTTTGTTTAAACGGGTGATTTCTCAAAGTGGAGCTGTTCATCCTGGTGGCTTCCATCCTAAGGGTGGGATTAGAGGAGCTGAACGCATCATGGCTGAGCTGGGTTTAAAAGCATTTGACGTTGAAGGACTAAAAAACGTACCAACACAAAAAATTGTAGACGTCCAAACTAAAATGGAATTGGAGGCACGTGCAAAAGGTAGAACTTTTCCCTATGGAGTTTTTGTTGATGGCAAAACATTACCAAAACATCCACTTGAAGCGATTCGGGACGGATTTGCATCCGATTTGGAACTTATAGTAGGTACAAATCAAGATGAGGCGAAATTATATACAGCTTTAACCCCTCCTAGCAATATATTAGATGAAGAGGGCTTGTTTAAAAGAACTCACAATATGATAAGGTTTTTTAATCAGGATGAGAGTGTGGCTCAGAAAGTCATCGAAACATACAAAGAAGCGCGTAAGGATACACTCCCTATAGAGCCCCAGGAAATTCTGGACGCAATATCAACTGATTTCAGATTTAGAGTCTCTGGTATACGATTAGCAGAAGCTCAATGCAAACATCAACGCAACGTATTCTCTTACCTTTTTACATATAAATCACCTGAAATGGGAGGAAAATTGGGAGCTTGTCATGGACTTGAAATTGCTTTTGTCTTTGGAACACTTGGAGACAAAGCAAGAGGAATAGTACCGAAAAGAAGTAATGAGACTGACATTCTCAGCGAAAAGATGATGAATTCCTGGATTTCGTTTGCACGAAATGGCAATCCTAACCATGATGGAATCCCTAAATGGAATCAATATGAGCTTAAAAATAGGTCTACAATCATCTTTGGAACTGAAGTAAAAGTGGTGGATGATCCTTTCAAGATGGAGAGAACGGTGTGGGAAGGGATTTTTTAACATTTTTTTTCTTGATCCCTTAATAAGTTTTTCTTTTTAATATTTTTATTATAGCAAACATTACATTCTATAATTCAAAACAATAAATAGTATGATTAATTTCAGTAATTATTAATAATACTTAATTATGAAGATAATTAAAAATGACAATAATAACAACGAAAAAGCCATTTGAAGAGGTTTTAGGTGCTTTAAAGAATGTGAACAAGATCGGACTTGTCTCATGTGGTAGTTGTGCTGCTATGTGTCAAACTGGTGGAACTGAAGGTGCGAAAGAAATGGCAGAGAAATTGGAGCAAGAAGGATTTGAAGTTGTTGTTACCATTGTTCCTGAAGAAGTATGTGATAATAGAGTCATGATGAAGGACATTCGTAAGATTGATAAAGATTTAGGTGAAATCGATGCGATACTTACACTAAGTTGCGGTTTAGGCGTGGCAAGTATTACTCAAGTGCTTTCAAAAAAGCACCCAGAAATCCCTGTATTTATCGGTACCAATACTGAGTTTATGGGAATGACCGAAAGAATTGGCAGGTTCTATCAACGCTGTCGTGGTTGTGGAGATTGTTTACTAAATGAAACTGGTGGAATTTGTCCTATTACAACCTGTGCAAAATCACTTATGAATGGACCATGTGGAGGTATGGTTCGTGGTAAATGCGAGGTGGGTAATTATGAAAAAGATTGTGGTTGGGTACTTATCTTCAATCGTTTAAAAGAATTGGGAAGATTAGATTTGTTTACCAAATTGAGGGATCCAGTAGACTGGAGTGAATCTGGTCATCAGCGAGAAGTCGTATGGAGGTAATGAGATGACAGAAAAGAAAATATACTCTAAACTAGGAGAATTGATAGCTAAAGGGGAATTTGTGTTAACTGGTGAACTTGAACCAGAAAAAACATGCGATCTTTCCCATACGATTCAAGAAGCGAGAGAAATGGCACCCTACGTTATTGCTGCAAATGTTACTGATAGTCCTTTGGCGATAGTCACAATTAACTCTATGGCTGCTTCACATATTATCCAAAGAGAAACAGGTCTAGAATGTGTATGGCAATTAACAGTGAGAGATTGTAATAAAATTGGGATTGCTGGACAAATAATGGGAGCACAAGCATTAGGTTTACATAACGTTCTTTCACTTACTGGTGATCACACAGCACTCGGTGATTGTCCTGAATCAAAACCCGTATTCGATTTAGATTCAGCCACACTGATAAAACTTGTGAGAGAAATGGTTGATAAAGGTTCAATAAATGGGCATGAGATAGAACATCCTCCAAAACTCCATGTAGGAGGTGCCGCTAACCCAAATGCAGACCCAATGGAAGCAGAAATATTAAAGATTGGAAGAAAAGCCGAAGCAGGTGCAGAGTTTATACAAACTCAAGTAGTATATGACATAGATATGACTGCTGAGTTTTTAAGGGAAATTAGGAAGTACAATGTTCCTGTGTTTCTGGGAATCTTTCCTATGAAAAGTTATGGAATAGCAAAAGGATTCGACATGTTTGTTCCGGGGGTAGATGTACCCAAGGAAATTCTTGAAAGATGGAAACGTATAAAAACTGACGTTTCTGATAAAAAAGAGCAAAAAGAAATGTACGACCAATTAAACTATGAATTTTTCAAACCTTTTATTACGGAACTAAAATCTAAAGGGTTGCTAGCTGGTGTTCATTGTATGGCTGTTCATTACACTAGGATTTTCCCAAAACTAGTAGAAGTAGTTAAAGGGTAAATTGAATTGGTTAATATCCTCTAATTTTCTTTTGTTTTTTTTATTTTTTTTCTAAAATTTTCAGAGCGTAATATATTTATCCAAAGTGTTTTTAATAGGATCGATCTTTATGATTTCAATAATCAACCTAAAGGATAAAATTAAGCAAATTGGCGGAAAACCTTTTTCACCCATAGACGTAGCTCGAGTAAATGATCAAGTAGTGAGGATGGCTTTAACAGAGGGAGAGTTTCATTGGCATAAACACACAAATGAAGATGAACTATTTTATGTGATTAAGGGAGAAATTACTATACAGCTAAAAGATCAACCAAATATTATATTGCATGAAGGAGAAATGACAGTAATACCTAAAGGCATTGAACATTGTCCAAAAAGCTCAGAATCCACTTATGTTTTATTATTTGAACCATATAAGTTAAAAACTACGGGAGATTAGCTAATCTGTCGATTTACTTATATGATGAAATATATCTCTCTAGCGGTAAAAGTTCATTTAACCAAAGGATATACCTCCTGATTTTGTAATCAAGCTCCAATCTTCCCAAACATAACTCGTATCAATCATAGTTGGAGAATTACAACTGTCACAATTTTCAGTATCTGTTAGATATTGTTGAAATCGTGGCAAATTCATTGCTTTTTTAACCGAAATTTCTCGTAAATTTGCAATTGGCTTATCTAATCTAAGGCAGTCCTCGATATCACCATTAGAATTGACATACATGAAAACTTTTCTAGCGTGGCATCTGTAAGGCTTTTTTCCACCTATAAAGTGCTTCAAATACAATTCTGAATTTAATATATGAGAGCCATTTCTTTTAGATTCTAAAATCTTCGAAAAGGCATTACTAATTTCCTGATCTGTGGCAGCAAGATCTCCTTTTTCGTCAATATCACCTGTAGAATAATGGCGTAGGGTATTTATAACATTAAATGCTATGGGGACCTCTAATCTATCGCCTAGTGTAATCATTTCATCAACTTTATGAATATTATATTTACTAATAGAAAAACTAAATTGTAATGAGATATGAGGATACCCCCTTTTAATTAAATCAACTGATTTCATTATCTTTTCATATAATCCCGGTAACCCTCGGATCCTGTCATGCTCCCTTTGTATGGGAGAATCTAGAGACATTAGAATAAGATCAAGATCATCACCAAATTCATCAATTCGTTTAGGAATAAGATATCCATTGGTAACCATCCCAATAAAAGCAAAATTTGCTTCATGTTTCGCAAATTGGATAATATTGGTAATGTCTCGACGAAGTGTTGGTTCACCTCCCCAAAGAATACTAATAAAAAAGCCTGCTTCTTTAGCTTCTAAATATATGCGTTTGATTTCTTCCGATGATAATTCATTTTTGCTTGAATTATCTTTCCAAAGACAAGTCTCACAATCACAATTACATTTTAATGTAGTAAGAAAATGAAAAACAAATGGTTTTCCTCCACTATCCTTTGCCTGTTTTGCAGCTAATGCCAATCTGGCAAAGAGTTTATTCTTTTGCGTAGAAGAGTTTTCATTCATAGTTTTCTGCTTTATAAAATCCTATTCATTATCAATTAAGTAATTTTTTTCAATTATAGATTTTTTAGATAATTTATTATTATTTCTGTTTTTATTTTGAGATGATATAAAATGAGAGAAAGACAAGAAGAACATATTACTGGAGGAGGAAAGATACGTAGTATTATTTTAGGATTAAATGATGGGTTAATTTCAACATTTACGTTATTGGTTGGAGTAGCAGCAGCTACTTTAACATCAACTGGTAATAATTCGATTGTCTTATTGACAGGTTTTGCAGCAATGGTTTCAGGGGCAATTAGTATGGGACTTGGTGAGTATATATCAAGCAAATCAGAATATAACTACATTAAAAATGAGTTAAAAAAAGAGAAGGCAGAAATTGAGCTCTTTCCTGAAGAAGAAAAGGAAGAAGTGAGAGATATATTCGAAAAAATGGGGATGAAAGGACAGACACTTGATGCATGTGTAGAATCCATAACATCGAATAAACAAGTATGGATAGATTTCCTTACAAAAAGTGAATTAGGATTAGAAGAGCCTGAAAATCCGATATTAGGAGCACTTCTTACATTTCTTTCTTTCGTTTTTGGATCATTTTTAACACTTTTTGCCTA
The DNA here is from genome assembly GCA_048882645.1 of Candidatus Thorarchaeota archaeon. Taxonomy (GTDB): domain Archaea; phylum Asgardarchaeota; class Lokiarchaeia; order Sigyniarchaeales; family SOKP01; genus Loki-b32. The sequence continues at coordinate 4,226 of JBHLRJ010000072.1, read as the reverse complement.
TATTTTTAATTTAGGTATGGTATCGTTGATATTATCTTCAGTTATTTCCTTTTCGATGTTATTTATAGTAGGAGCTTTAAAGACTAAAATTACTGGTGAACATAAAATTAAAAGTAGCTTAGAAATGGTTACAATCGGTATCGTGGCTTTTATAGCTTCATATGCAATAGGAACTTTATTAGAACAATTAATTGCTACGGCTTAACCTCATTAAAAAATTTCTGAGTATGTTCACAGAGAGGACATATAGAAGGAGGAGAATCAAATTCTATATTGCCACATATTTGACATACAAAAATTTTCTTGTTTTTTTCTAAACTTTCATTTTTTTTTAGTTGTTTTAAGTAACTACTAAATATTCTTGCATGCACTTTTTCTGCTTTTCTTGCTAATGAAAACGACAGCTCCGCGATGTCATTTCCTTCTTTTTTTGAATTTTTCATGAATATTTTATACATTTGTTTAGTTTCATAAGTTTCCCCATTTATTCCAGCAAGTAAATTTGATTTAGTATTTTTAACATTATTCATCAAAGTGACTTCATTCACTTCCACGAAATCATCAATGTTTATTTCACTCTTGGAAAGAATTTGAAGAGCTCTTGTATGATTTTTAATATGAATTGCTTCTGCTATTGAAACAGCCTTAAACAAGTGAGCAATCTCAGGAAGATTCTCTTTTTTGGCTTGTTCAGCATACAATTCATATTTACGTTTAGCATTATTCTCCCCTTTTATCGCTTCTTTTAAATTCTCAATAACAACAGACATTTTTCCTCACTTTTAGGAAAAAGATTCTTATGATTTGAAGTTTATTACTGTAATGTAAAAATGTGAAATTAGAACATTTTTTCCAAATGCGCTTTCAATCTAACAGGTGGGAACTTTGGTTCTCTATTAAGTGTTAATAATCCATTAATTTCTTGAAATTGGTCATAGAGTTCAGTATAACAAAATCCTTGAATCCAACTTTTTCTTTTCTCGAATTCTTTAAATATTTCCAAAAGCCTCTGTAATAACTCATCTTCACTACCTAATAAGTTTCCATAACCCCATTTTTCCTTAAGATTACCATGCTTATCATAACCAAATCCTCCAATTTCACTATAGATTATCGGTTCATTTTTATACTGAAATGGCTTCAGATACACTTTTGGAAATGCTCTCTTATGGTTTTTTAATTCCTCTTCTAAATTTTCTGGTAATTCTTTGATGTCAGAATAGAAATGACGCGTACAGATATCTGTTTCTGTATGCCACCACCCATCATCATCGACAACTAATCTCGTTGGATCAATCGATTTTATTAAATAATAGAGAGAGAGTGTGTAAAATGCTCTTTTAATATCCCTTCTAGATCCTTGAACACCCCAAGATTCATTTATTGGTACCCATATAATAATTGAAGGATGATTAAAATCCCGTTCAATTTCAGAGACAAATTCATTTACAAGTCTCATTTGTGAATTTACCGTAAAGATAAAGGCATTTCCGATCTCTCCCCATACTAAAACTCCCAACTTATCGCACCAATATAAAAATCGAGGATCGAATATCTTTTGATGTGTACGTAGCCCATTAAACCCAAAATCTTTTATGAATTGGATATCTTTTATAATATCCTCCTCAGATGGTGCAGTATATAATCCTTTTGGCCAATAACCCTGTACTAAAAATAATTTTTGATAAATTGGTTTATTATTAAGCAATATTTTTCTCTGTTTATCATCATTAAGTTCTGACAAAGAGATTTTTCTCATTCCAAAATAACTTTTAACACTATCATAAATAGAATCAATTGTTTTATCACCAATTTCTATGTATAGGTCATATAAATCAGGATGCTCAATATCCCATATATATAGCATATCTTTTGGTATAAGGATTTTTAATTTAAAACTATCTTTAGTTATTGGAAACGGGTTTTTTTGAGAGCTCCTTCTTTCAGGTTTGAGATCACTCAAGAAATCTAAACTAACACTATCTTCAACAACTTTTTCTTTATTGAATTCAATTTTTATTTTTAGGACCTTATCTGAAAGCTCAACTCCATCAATTTTAAACTCAATTATTAATTCAGATTTATCAATATCAGGGAAAATTTTAAGATATTTCAAATAACATTCTGAAGAAACAAATTCTAACCATACAGTCTGCCAGATTCCTGAAATTCGAGGGTAGAAAATACGTTCTATTTCCTCTTTCCAATACTGTTTGCCTCTTGGTATTTCGAGATCCTCACTTGGATCTTCTATTCTTAGAACTAATACATTAATTTCTTCAACGAAATTAGAAATATCCAATGAAAAGCCAACATATCCTCCTTCATGAGAATCTACTAACTCACCATTGATATAGACATTAGACCGATAATCGACAGCCCCAAAATGAAGTATTACTTTCCTATTTTGAAATTTGTCTGGAATTTTAAACTCCTTCCTATACCATATTACTTCATGAAAAGAAGTATCTCCAATTCCGCTCAATTCACTCTGAAAACAGAAAGGTACAGTAATTTTCATATTAAATTTATTGATTGCTTCCTTTTTGTACCATTTCTCTTTTAATCCTAGATCTAAATCATCAAAAACAAAATCCCATTCTCCATTGAGATTTATCCAATTATTCTCTCTTACAAATTGTGGTCTAGGATATTCTGCTCGTGGTATGTCTCTTTGCTCTGTCTCGTTCATGAAAAAAAAAACATAAAAAACTATAAAAAGTTAATTAATGATTTTTAACTTAAGACGAAATCAAGCCACTCCAGATAAATTAACATATATAATTAAAAGAGAAGAAATACAATTAATGATTTGAATATTTAAAAAATAATAAGAAGAGTATTTATCATGATTACAGATCGAATCTTGTTAACAACTCCTTGTTATCCCTATCCAACGCTCCCTGCTAATGACTCCCTCACAGATGCTACCGGTCAACGATTTACACATGGAGATGATATTTTTTCACTCGTTTCTCACACTCATTGCTTTGCAAATCATATACTTGCCCAAAATGTCAATTTTCCCGCCACGTTACTTGAATATCCCCGATGGAATAATTTTACTGAGGAAGTGGATAAAGAATATGCCTATATTGGGATAAGCGCTTTTCCTGTTCACCTTGATATGGTTATGAAAATGTGCAAGTATATACGAGAGAAATCTCCTGAAACGCAAATTCTCTTAGGAAGTTATGGGGCTCAGGCTTTTGCGGCACAATATGATGAGGAAACTAAAAAGAAATATGTAGATCATGTAGTTCTGGGTGAAGGAGTAGAATTTCTTCGAAAATTACTTGGTGAGGATACAAATCGTCCAATCCAACAAAAATTAATGCCTAAATGTGGTGGTGCTCCCGCTTTTCTCAATAAATACCCCAGAGGTGGTCTTGGATTTCTTGTGACTGGATTGGGATGTCCTGGTGGCTGCGATTTTTGCTCAACGACTGAAATGTTTGGAAAGAAACGGATTGAACTACTTTCACCTGATGAATTTGTTAACCATGTTGAGTTGTATCGTAAGCACTTTAAACAGCTCTCTTCAATTTTTGTAATTGAAGAGGATCATTTCCGTCATCCAAGATGGTTGGTAAGAACTAAGGAAAGATGGGAAAAGAATCTCGATCTTGTGGAAAACGTTGACTGGACAGGTTTTGGTTCAGTAGACTTCATCTGGCATTTTGCTAGTAATTATGGATGGGACGCGATTCCTGAAACGGGAATGGGCGCAGTTTTCATTGGTGTAGAATCCAAATTTGCAGGGGAACATGGCTACAGAAAAGTAAAAGAAGCTGATGCCAGAGAAGTTTTTCACAAACTGCATTCAATGGGTATTCGCACTCTTGGAGCATGGATCTGCGGATGGGATTATCATAGTCATGCTAATATGTATGAAGACCTTAATTATTTCGTTGCATGTAAACCTACTTATCAGCAAATTACCCGTTTATCCCCTTTTCCTGGAACAGAATTATGGCGGAAGCTTAGAGAACAAGGAAGAGTATGTGAAGTACCATGGGAAGATGTACATTTCTGGAGTGGTGCCCAAAAAAATATAAATTTAGAAACCCATGAAACATTGAATCTCACAGAATATGGGTATGACTTAATGTATCGAACGTGGGGTCCATCAATGTTAAGAAGGCTTGAAGTTACGTTTAATGGATATGAATATTGCATGAATTCTGATAATCCATTAATACAAGAACATAGATCTGAAGTATTTA
>JBHLRJ010000071.1:0-20784 GCA_048882645.1 Candidatus Thorarchaeota archaeon | reverse complement strand
CGTAGAATAAACAACTGGAACTGAAATATAGCTTCATATGTAGATTTATGTGTTTAAACAAATTTAAAATTTTACGATTCTTGAGATTCTGGATAGGGGATGTCCCTTAGCTTTCATATCCAATTCATTAAACCATCCAAAAGGAAGACGAAGTACAGAATAACCTTTTGATTTCAGCATTGATTCGATTTTTTTAAAAGACTCAAAAGCAAATTCTAAGGTACTAAGTTGACCAAAAAGATGAGCAAATGGTATTATCACTGTGTTTGAGATCTTTAATTGTTTGGTAATTTTCTCAATTTCGTCAATACCTTTTTCTAAAATCTCGGTTTTTGTTTCATCTGATTTTTCCATACTTACAAAAATAACTAATGCATTCTCAACCTCATTTGTTTTATTATCTTCAGTAATTTCCTCAATAATCTTTGATCGCCCTTTTTTTGTTACCTTGTACCAAAAATAATCAACATGAAATGTTAGAAATCTCATATATCTTCTATATTTTTATTTTTTATTAAAAGTTGATGGTTTGGTTACACCCTTATTAAATCGGTCATTTTCTTATGAGGATATTTATATGGAACTTACATAATTCTCATAATATCTAGCTATTGCTAAATCCCCTAAATTTGCATCATAGCTTAAATTGCAGTCCATCTTTCATAACTATGGACTTCATCTTCGTTTACGACCTGAGTAGGATGACCTGAATGGGTTCTGTCAAATATAATTATATCTTTACTATTTTGAAAATCATTCTCAATGATAGGGATAAATTGCTTGCATTTGAAGCATAATTTGACTCTCATAAAACTCACTTCCAAGTATAATTTAATACCCGCTTATATTTAATTCTAAGCACAAAAAAAACAAAAAATCAGTTAATATCAAGAGACTTTAAGATAATATAGTCAATTTTTATTGATAAAAATCTAAGCGGATAATATTTATCTTTTGAAAAATAATGTGAAGGGATCTTTTCCTAAATTAATTATTTATCAAAACTTTTGTAATAATTCATAATCTTTAGATATATATATCTTAATGTTATCATATTGCTTAGACAAATATGAAAACCATTTTGATAAATGATAAAATAGAATTGGTTGATTTAAGAATTAAATAAGAGGTGAGAATAACTCATAAAAACTTTTACGTATAAATATTTAATCATTGGAGGAGGAATGACTGCTGATGCTGCAATTCAAGGTATTCGAGAAATTGATTCCGAAGGAACAATTGGATTAATAAGTAGGGAAGAAGATCCACCCTATGCTCGCCCTCCGTTAACAAAAGGTCTTTGGACAGGAGAAGAAGAAATTGAAGATATTGATTTGGAGACATCTGATAAAAATGTTGAAATGCATCTAAATCAAACTGTTACAAAAATTGATCCTGCAATTAAAAAAGTATATGATCGTAATAAAAATGAATATACTTATCAAAAATTGTTGATTGCTTCAGGTGGTACACCTAAAAAATTGCCAAATATTGACGAACCAGGAATAATATATTATCGAACACTCATAGATTATAAAAAACTAAGAGACCTTGTTGATAAAAATAATACTTTTGGAGTTATTGGAGGAGGATTTATTGGTTCGGAAATAGCAGCTGGAATAAAAATGTACAACCCAGACTCAAAAGTATCTATGATATTTCCCGAAAATGGTATTGGTGGTCTAATATTTCCTAAAAAACTAAGTGAATATCTTAATGCCTATTATCGAGAAAAAGGAGTGGATGTATTTTCGGGTGAATTGGTAGCTAAAATTTCTAAAGATAAGAATGAATATTTGGTTGAAACAAAAAGTGGAAAAATATTCAAGTTTGATGCTTTAATCGCTGGTTTAGGAATTAATCCCACTATAGAGTTCCTAAAAGAGACTGAAATAAAAGTTGATGATGGTATTATTGTAAATGAATTCCTCCAAACAAATATACCTGATGTTTACGCTGCTGGTGATGTAGCTCGATATCATACTACACTACTTAATAGAACTCTTCGTGTTGAGCATGAAGATAACGCGCTTAATATGGGTGAAATTGTTGGTCAAAATATGGCGGGATCAGAAAAAAAATACGAACAGTTATCATATTTTTATTCTGATTTATTCGATGTAGGTTATGAAGCTGTTGGTATTTTAAATTCTAAATTAGAAACGGTTGAATCTTGGAAAGAACCATATGAAGAAGGTATTGTATATTACTTAGAGAATGAAAAGGTTGTTGGAGTGTTGTTATGGAATGTGTGGGAAAAAGTAGATGATGCTCGACAGTTGATTTCTGAACGTGGAACTTACCCACCTGAGGATTTGAAATCTAAAATTGAATTTTAGATTTCTAATAATATTCTAAATTGCTTTTTATGTGAAAACTTAAAAAAATAACCTTATAAATTGAATCTTATTATTTTTTACTAATTCAGCTTTATAATTATAAAACATAATTAAATAAAGCCAATTGACTTAGTATTGGTTATCAGATAAATATGTGAAAATTAATGGTCGCTATAAAATTAACTGATGATGTATATTGGGTTGGAGCTAATGTTCATACAGAAGATTTATTTGAAGGGATTTGGCCGATCCCTAATGGTGTCGCTTTAAATTCTTATGTTGTAAAAGGAGATAAGATAGCTATAATTGAGTTGGTTAGAGAGTGGGGCGGTGCTGCCTTAACCTTACTTAAAAATCTTGAATCAATTTCAATTAAATTATCAGATATAGATTATATTATTTTAAACCACCTTGAACCAGATCATACAGGGTTTACATACTTAGTGAATTCTTTATCTCCAGATGCAGAAATAGTATCAACCAAGAAAGGAGTAGATTTAGTTAAAGCTTTTTACCACATTGAAAACAATGTAAAAGCTGTTAAAACTAACGATGTTATAGATTTAGGAAACAATAAGAAATTAGAATTTGTTGAAATCCCTAATGTTCACTGGCCAGAAACAATGGTTACTTATGAAAAGAGTTCAGGGATTTTATTTTCAGGTGATGCTTTTGGGGCTTTTGGGGTTCATCAAGGATGCATTTTCGAAGATGAAACCTCAGATGAAAGTAAATCATACTGGGAAGAAGAAATGCTACGTTATTATGCCAATATTATATCTACGTTCTCAGGTAATGTGTTGAGTGCAATCGAAAAGCTATCAGAATTAAAAATTAATATGATTGCACCTTCACACGGTTTAGTTTGGCGTAGCTCCCCAGATGTGATAATAAAGAAGTATAATCGTTTTGCTAATTACAATAAAGATTATGCGGAACCCGCGATTTGTGTTGTATGGGGGAGTATGTATGGGAATACAGAAGTAATGTTGAATTCTATTTTAAAAGGTATTGGAAAACTAAATGTACCTATGAAGGTACATCGATTACCAAATGAAAATCCTTCATATGTTCTTGCAGATGCTTACAAATCTGCAGGTTTAATAATAGGAGCCCCTACCTATGAATATGGGATGTTTCCTCCAATGAAATATTTCATGGAATTATTAAAGAAAAAACGCATTATACATAAAAAGGTATTATATTTTGGATCTTATGGGTGGAGTGGAGGAGCACAGAAAGATTTTGAAAAACTAGCTGAAAATATGCACTGGGATATTTTTGACCCACTCACATTTAATGGTTATCCCACTATAGAACAACTTGAAAAAGGAGAAAAAGTGGCTATTGAGTTGGCTCAACAAGTTAAAGAAATCCCTTCTAAAATTAATGATGAGGATTATTAATGGTAACAAATAAAAGATTTTCCTACTAAGTACTTAAAAAATAAAATTTACTCTCTTTTTTCCATCTGGTTCCTATTTTTTTTAGTCATAAATATTATATACTTTTTTTAAAAATAATTACTAGGTGATATTTTAATCTTGAAAAACAAAAGTTTACACCCCAAAATTGCTATAATTGGTTGTGGAAATGTGGGGATTCGATTTGCTTATGCTTTAATTATAAAAGGAATTGCTCGAGAAATTGTAATGGTAGATATAGATCGTAAGAGATTAGAAGGAGAAGTTATGGATTTATCTCATACTGCTCCGTATACATCTCCCGTTAATATAATTGCTGGAAGTTATGAGAATATTAGTGACTCTGATATTATAGTAATCACTGCTGGTAAAAATCAGCGACCAGGTGAGACAAGACTAGATTTAGTAAATAAAAATGTAGAATTATTCCAAGAAATTGTTCCAAAGATACAATATCAAGCTCCAAATTCAATATATCTAATCGTTTCAAATCCAGTAGATATTCTCTCTTATGTTACTTACAAAATTTCTGGGAAACCCTACAATGAAGTCATAGGTTCAGGAACAACATTAGATACTGCCAGGTTTCGATATTTATTGGCAAGGCATTATCATGTGAATGCTAGCAATGTTCATGCTTACATATTGGGAGAACATGGAGATAGTGAATTTGCAGTATGGAGTAGTGCTATGGTTGGAGGAATTTTTATTAAAGATTATAGTAGAATGTGTAATTTCAAGGAAGTTCAAGAGTTTGATAAACTACATAGGATAATTTTTGAAGAGGTAAAAGATTCTGCTTATAAAATAATAGAGAGAAAAGGAGAGACATCCTATGGTATTGGATTAGCATTAACTCGAATTGCACAGGCTATAACCAATAATGAAAATACTATTTTACCAGTATCGACGCTTATAGAAGATTTTTACGGGATGAATAATTTATATCTAAGTTTACCGTGTATTATTAACAAAAATGGTGTAAGAGAACCTCTTAAAATTGAGTTAAATGAAGCTGAAATAAAAAATTTTAAATATTCAGCAAATGCAATTAAAAAAATAATAAATAAAATCAGTTTTTGACTCTGCGCAATCGGAATGAAATTGATAAATTTTTCTGAAGATAATAATTTTTAAAAGGCTTATATCTCTTCCATTTTTTTTAGCATTGTAATAATAATAACAAAATTTATTGTAAAAAATTAATAACTATAATCAATTAAGAACATTAATTCCAAATAATATTATTAAAAGAGGAGCATCAAAGTGAAAGTTCTAATAGTATATGATTCAAAATATGGAAATACGGAACACGTCGCCAAATTAATTGCAGAAGGAATCACTTCCACTGAGGGCAATGAAGTAATAGTTAATAATGTAAAAGATGTAAATCTTAAAAAAAAAGCTTCCTATGACTTAATTTTAATAGGATCTCCAAATCATTTTGGACGTCATATCGGGTCGGTAAAAAAATTTATCAATAAACTTCCAAAATCTCAATTAAAGTTAAAAGCCTATGCAGTGTTTGATACTTATATAACCACGGACTTTGAGAAAGCTGTTAAAAAGATGGAGACACAGATTAGTGGAACAATGCCGAATTTAACAAAAGCAAGTCCAGGATTATCTATAAAAGTTGAGGGTACAGGAACTTCGAAAGGACCGATAGTAAATGATGAGTTTCCAAAATGTAAAGAATTTGGAATTAATTTAGTACAAGAACACAAATCTCTATGATTTTATTCTCTTCCTAAAATGAACTTAAAAAATAATCCCCAGTTATTCGGATGGACAAAAAATGCAGGAGTAGTTTTTCTATATTCACCATATGAGCTTCCAAATCGATTAATTAATTCTTTTTCTTCCACAAAGTGGATGTGAACATACATCCCTATATAAAATATCAGAAAGAACGAAATTGAATAGAGAGTTAATTGAATGATCATTCCACCAAGGCAAATCAATAATATTCCACTATATGCGGGATGCCGCAACACAGAATATATTTTATTATCTTGTAATTCACTTTCTTCAGGGAAATAAAGGTAAACAACAGCCATATAGTCTATTCCAAAAGTCAGTACAGCGCGAAACATCAGAATAAACCCTAAAATGCAAAATACAACTCCTAAAAAGAAATGTATATATCCAAGGAGTAAAGAAATTGGAGTGAGATATGATGTTAAAGAAGTAATGAATATTGAAAAGGGAACTTGTGACCAGAAGGTTGGATTATATTGATAAAATGGTATTAAATTATTAACTATAATACTAAATAAAATGACAACGCCTCCAAATCCTACAAGAAATATTTTCTGATATGATAGTTGACCATATTTCGCTTTTAATCGATCTCGACGAGCCCACATTTGATATACTAAACTTATAGCGATACTCCCTACTAGAATCACTCCCAAAACTGGAAAAATGATAATAAAATATCTCAATCCTCCCATGGCAGGAATTATCGATGGGAGCAAATCAAAATAGATTTGAACTGTTAAACTAATGCTAAAAACCAAAAGGCAATATATCAGCAGTATAACTATTTTTTTTCCAGAAAACCTTGGTATTTTTTCCCGGAATTTATCTATTCCCTTTAACTTCAAACTAATCACAGATTCAGTTATGTTTTGTTCAATAAATTAGATATTAACATTTATCTAAATTTAAATACTTATGGCTTATAGAATGTTTTTTTCTTTTGTAATTTCTCTATTAGATACTTTTAATTAAAAAATTATATTATTATTCAATTATGGAAGATCGTGGAGAACACAGCTTTATTAAATTACCACAATTTGCTGCAAAATTGTATGACAAAATGATGCAATTAGAACCAATAGAGATTCAAAGAAAGCAGATTGCAGAAATTATATTACAACAAATAAATGAAGGATCTTTACTAGACATTGGAACGGGACATGGGAGATTACTCATTGAAATAAATAAATTAAATCCTAAGATTGAGTTATATGGACTTGATATTTCAGAAAAAATGATCAATCTTGCAAAAACCAATCTTAAAAATATAAAAGCTGATTTACAACAGGGAAATATCACAACCACTAATTATAAGAGTAATTATTTTGACCTTGTAACATGTACAGGAAGTTTTTACCTATGGAATGCACCCATAGAAGGATTAAACGAGATCTATCGAATTTTAAAACCGAATAAAATTGCCATATTATTTGAGAGTCATAAAGAATATAATAATTCTCTTTTTAAGGATGAAATTAAGAAAAATCTTTCTAATGAACGATTCTTTAATCGAAAATTAGTTCCATACTTCTTAAAAAAGCAGCTAAAAATGACATATGATATAAATGAGTTAAAAAGTCTTTTGGATAAATCTTTATTTAAAAACAACTTTTCAATCAATAAGATCATTTTAGCGAATTTACCAATTTGGTTAAAAATTGAATTAAAAAAAAAGTAGTCTTAACCTAAGGATTAAATTTATATTAATTTTTATAAATCATTTTGCCTAATTACTTTTTTAGTGGAGAGTTGCGTTCTTCCGAGAATAAAGATTATTACCACTAATATTATCAACATTATAGTTACATAAATTTGAACTGCATCAATATTAAATAGCCAAACAATATTGTTCGTAATATGGAAAAGAATTGGGACGAAAGCACTATTCCCAGAACTGTTAAAAAGAAATGTTAATACGATAGCTCCTAAAAACAGCCCAAAAAGCCACCCAAAAAAGAATTGAATTGATAAGCGATAAAAAAACATTGGAAAGTGCCAAAAAGCCCACCCAATTGTTAAAATTAAGGTTGCAATTAAAGGATTATATTTCTCTTGTAATTTAGGCAGAGCATAACCGCGCCACCCTATTTCTTCAAATAATCCATAGGAAATAGCACCCACCCAAATCCAAAGGAATATTGAAACCGGATTCGTAACCCCATTATCAATAAAATATGCCTTTAAATTAATTACATTACCTATGAAGATAAAATTTAATCCAATCGTTAGCAATAATAACAATGGCATTATTAGAGCAGAGAAGAGGATCCAAAATACTCCAACTTTCCATTTAAAGACTATTTTTTTCAAGCGTTTGATTCCTGCTTTCTTCTCAGAGACATAAACGACCATAACAGCGGCAATTGTTGGTCCTAAAGCGCCTAAAAAATGCCAATTCGGATTTACTGAAAGTAATCCAAACCGTGTAAGTATTAATGGCAATACTAATACCCAAGTCGTTATCCATGCAATTATAAAATAACTAGTTAAAGGATTTTTCTTAATCAAATTTAACATCTCCCTTCTGTAAATCTAATCCGAAAAATGAAAATTATATTATAAAATTAAGGTAAATGATTTCTTATAAAAAGCACTACTAATTTTAGAAAAATCTACTGAATCACCTTTAATTGTAATGGTTTAGATACAACCATAAGGTTTTGGTTTTTATTTCTTTCAAATCTAAGCAAAAAGAATTAAATATAACAAAAACCTACATTCATCTAATTTTTCATTTAATAATAAAAAAAATTTAAATGGGTTGAAGTCAACTGAAAAGAAATTCGAAATATAACTTTTTTTGTATTGGTTTGATGATTCTTGGTATCTTAACCATAACCTTCTGTCTTAACTTTCAATTTTTAGGAGTCGACAAATTTAATTATAATGATGAGCCATCTATTAAATTAAGTCAAGATACAATTACTGTATATGATACGACGCCTTACGGAAGTGTTGGTGGTTCCGCACCCCCAATAACTCGTGGAGAAAATGATTATTTTGAATGGAGTCTTAATACTCTTTATGGCCCAGGATTGACATGGTACATGCTGAATGAAACTGAATTTTTGGATTTGATTACAATGCCATCTTCCTCTCGTACACGGGGGAGTTTCTCCTATACGGCACTTTTATCAGATGAAGAACCATCTGCCTTTGGTATTTTTTATCCTGAATACGGGGATACATGGTGGTTTGTAGCAATAAATCATTATACTGGCATAAATTGCTCTGTTGAATTTACAGATTCTTGGTATGATGATTTTATTATTGCTGAAAAGCCTAATAGTTCAAGTGTATGGGGAACAACTACCAATCAATATATAAACTGGACGTGGGGTGGTGATTTCAATTTCGTTGATATTGATCTTTATTATAATGATACCTTTTTAACAAACATTGCCACAAATGCCCAAAATAATGGCTCTTACCGATGGACAATTCCTTATAATCTCTCTGATTTCGATAATTTATACCAAATAAATATAACAAATAGTGACTATTCAGGAACGTGGAATATTAGTGATTATTTTGAGATATACGAGATACCTTCCATAACCATTATTAATCCGAGTATAGCTAGTTCATGGGAAACTAATTCAACACAAATTATTTCTTGGTTCTCAAGTAGTGACATTACTGATGTGAAAATTGAGCTCTTCAAAAATGATATTTTTGAGTTAGAGATAAATTCATCTACACCTAGTGATGGAAGTTATTCTTGGACTATCCCAACCGGGCTCGAAAATTCTACACTATATCAAATAAAAATTACAGATATAACTATCCCTTCTACATATGACTATAGCGATTATTTTGAGATATATGAGATCCCTATTATCCCTAATTCCATTACCATTATTCAACCAACTACAGCTAGTTCGTGGGAAACTAATTCAGTGCATATTATTTCTTGGTCCTCAACTGGTAGTATTACTGATGTGAAAATTGAGCTGTTCAAAAATGATATTTTTGAGTTAGAGATTATTTCATCTACACCTAATGATGGGAGCTATTCCTGGACTATTCCAACCGGGCTCGAAAACTCTACACTTTATCAAGTAAAAATTACAGACCAGTCTAATCCCTCTACATATAACTACAGCGATTATTTTGAGATATATGAAATTCCTTCTATCCCTGATTCCATTACCGTTATTCAACCAGCTACAGCTAGTTCATGGGAAACTAATTCAATGCATATTATCTCTTGGTCCTCAACTGGAAGTATTACTAATGTGAAAATTGAGCTGTTCAAAAATGGTATTTTTGAGTTAGAGATTATTTCATCTACTCCCAATGATGGAAGCTATTCTTGGACTATTCCAGCCGGACTCGAAGCGTCTACACAGTATCAAGTAAAAATTACAGACCAGTCTAATCCCTCTACATATGACTACAGCGATTATTTTGAGATATATTCACCATCTCAATCATCGAATCAAGGTGGCATTCCTGGTTACGATTTACTGATCGTATTTGTAGCTTCATTCATAAGCATCATGGGAATAATAGTTTTAATACAAAAAAAGAAAAGCAATATAAATAATTCTCATAACTTTTAACAAGAAAAGTAGAGGAAAACAAATATCTTAATTCTTTTTTTTTTAGTATACATTGATATTAATTGTACAGAATAGATGTGCAATTAAGAAGAACAAAAAAAATAATAGATTTAATTTAATTATTTTCTACGTTTTAATTGGATAAGTATGAGTGCTGAAATACTGATTATTCCAATTAATATAAACAAGTCATATCCCGGAACTCTTCCATTTCCTGACGTAGGAACATTTTTAACAATAATAATCTCGTCGAAGTTAAGGTTTCCAAGAGTATCATTGGCGTAGAACCTGAGAGTAATATATCCATTGGGAAGTTTATTCCACTCATCCAGATTGATTATCCCCAAAAGCTCAATACCAATGAATATCTTATCTCCATCATTAAGCGTATACCAAATCATATCCAAATTTCCCTCAACCACAGAAATTTCATAAGCTGGAGCAAATTCAAATACATCATTCATAGAAGGTTCGATTATAGACACCTCTGGGACTTGGATATCCTTTCTAACGGTAATTTTTTCTGATGATCTATGACCATATGTATCATTTGCATAAAAAATAATTATAACTGTACCATTAGATTTCAAATCCCATGCTGGTTGATAGATCGATTCATTTGAAGTGAAAGTGTAATTATTTAAACCATCATCGATTGTATACCACATTATATGAAGGTTTTCGTCAGTTATTTCTACCGTAAAAGCAGGAGCTGTCGTTCCAAACAGTTGATTTGGAACAGGTTCTAAAATTATAATGGTTGGAGGGAAAGGATCTACATCAATCCCGTCCTCCCAAATTGGGAAATGATCTTGGCTATATGCAATACCTGTAATGTTATAAGGCTCATCACCAATTCCATCGTCATCAAGATCAGCTCCTTTATAATCATCCCAATAGTTCCCTATGGTTCCATTATCCCAGAAATTACTAAATGGTGTACTGTTATCACTGGCTTGTATACCATTATTGATGAAGAGATTAGTATAAATCAAGTTATTTTCGCTATAATCATTAAATATCTCTATTCCATAGGCAGTATTATTTTCAATGAGATTACCTGTAATATTATTATAAGAAGCAAAGATTCTTATTCCTGAGATTCCATTATTAGTTATATTATTCGTTATAATTTCATTCAAATTGCTGCTTAAAGCAATTCCATATCTACTGTTATTGAAGATATTATTATTTAAAACAACATTATTATCATCTGTTAGTGATATTCCAAATAAATTATTGCGGCTTATTTCGTTTGCAGTAATATTATTAAAATTACCGCTTACCCGTATTCCTGCATAAGCATCTGGGCTCACTTTATTCCATTTAATTATATTTGTTGATATAAGATTATTGTCGCCATAAATTTGTATCCCTGAGTTTAAATTATCGATAAACCTGCTATTTAAAACATAATTATTATAGCTACGCCAATCTAAATAAAGCCCATAAATCGTATTATAAGATGCATTGATGTTAGAGATTGTGGCATCATGACACTGAGATAAGTGAATCCCACACGAGCCGTGAGATATGTCCATCTCTGAGATCAATGAATTATTGCATCGAACTAAGATAATTTGCCCCGCATTAGTAAAATCTGCAGGAAGTAAATTATCAATCCCATTATAATAATAAACTGGTTTATTATTTACTGTATTGGAAGTATCAATTGTATATGATGATTGATATTCTTGCATCTCTATTCCACATTCTTTCATTCTGTTTAGATACATTCTGGTATTTTTACTAGCTAAACGAACCCCACAATGAGTATTATAATTAGCAGTATTATTATAAAGTGTGGTATTTTCTCCAAGTACCATGCTTATTCCTTTAGAATTATAATTAGCAACATTAAAGGATATATTAATTCTAGAACTTAATACTAATACAATTCCTCCACGATCATTATATGTGGTTCCATGTCCATTATAATTCGTATTGCAATCATGAATCACATTACCATCGCTTTCCTCTAAATATATACCACGATCAGTGTTATAGGAAGAATTTACATATCTAATTAAGACACCGCTACTGTAATGTAATGCAATTCCACATGAACCTCGAGAAGTATTTATCTTTTCTATCAAAGCATTGGTACAACTTATCAGTATTACCTGTCCTGCATTTGTGAAATCACTAGGAGTTAATCCTACAGAATTAATATAACAATACACGGGTTTCTGATTAACTAAATTTGAGGTATCAACTAAATTAGCAGAGATAGCATAATCTCCTCCATTGAACCCAATTCCGCAATTTGTCATATTGTTGTCATGGAGGGTGTTTGAATCTGACCATTCTATATAAATTCCATATTCGATGTTATTTTGAATTATATTTCCAGAGATATCGTTATTATCGCTATAGTCTAAATGGATTCCCTTGAAATTATTAGTCACGGTGTTTCCTGAAACTGTTATATCATTGCTAGAGAATAAATAAATTCCATCATAAATATTAGAGGAACAATTGTTATTAGCAAGAACACCGTTAGTTACATGGTCCAATCTGATTCCTGCATCGGGATCGAAGAGTGATAAATAATAACCTCCTTGATATAAGGTACAATTTCTAATTTCAAAATAAACATTAGAGTTTCGTATTTCTATACAACTAGTAGAATACTGACCATCAATTGTCACATTCTCAATAATATATGGATCTCCAATTGTTCCTGAACCAGAACACCAATCATAATTAGCTTCTGTGTAAGCCCAATCTCTACTTGAGTTCGAATCATCTATTAAAATGGGAGATCCTGTAAGATTCCAATATGTAGCTGTTTTTAAGTTATTATTATCGTTATCTGAACTGTTTAAGTCGATTTGATATGAGTTTACGCCTATAAATAGTACCCATAATCCCAAAATAGCTAAAAGCCTTATTTTAAAATTCGTTTTCATATAAATTCCGCTAAAATTTTTGAGTTAAGTCATGAATTGTTAAGTTAATTTTTAAATTTTACAAAACTGTTTTAATTCTGGACCTTAATTTCAGACAGAAATGTTAAAATAGCCAAAATTGAAAATTTCTAAATCAAAGATAATTTTCATGCTGTTAGTATAAGAATATGGTAATGAAGCTAGCTAAGTATAATGCCCGTTTCGTGGCACGAAGTCCTTCAAGATGCTATTATAGTCTGGATTGAGCATAGTCTCTAACTTCAATTTATCTATTCATTAAACTTAACTATTTAATTGAGTTCCACAGGAAACACAAAAAGTATTCTTTTTGCTATTTGCCTCACCACAGATGGCACAAAATATTTTTGATAAATGCTCAATTTGATGTAGTGGGAGTTCTTGGATTTTTTCAAGATTAGTTAAGAAATTATAGTCTATTTCTTTCACCAATTTCATAGGAGTAATACCCATTTCAATAGCCCATTTTTTCATCATATCTTTTGGAACTTTCGACGGTATACCCCTTCCAAAATTTGAATATTTAGCAGAAATATTGACATATGTAGTGTCATCAGAAGGATTATAACCAAAAATCATCTCGTACGTTTCACCCATAGAGGTACCATAGATATGCATTGAAGTAGCATGGCGTATTCTAAGTTTACGATATAAGTTATTTGTAGATACGTAATGATCTTTTATTTTACTGTTATAATTTTCAAAAAACACTAATGTTTTCTTCCAAACATCTTCTAAGGGTAAATTAATTGCATAGTATCCAAATCTTTTCATAATCTATTACAACACTAAGTGGTCTTAATTTTCATACGTTTAGTAAAAAAGATTGAAATTAAAATATATAGGGGTCCAATTTTTCTTTCAAGGTCAGAAAAAGAAATAAATACTACCTATGTATATATCAACATTAATTAAAAATAGAAAATCTAATTTTAGTAAAACTAATTAATTAGGCTAAAATCATGTCTCCAAAAATGACTCCTAAGGAAGAAGCAGTTTGGGCACGATTCCGAGATGTTATGAATGATTTAATGGCGAATCCAAATCAAAGTATCGGTACACGAACTGAACAACTAGCAGAACAAAAACCGAATGAAGATGTTCTCTTTTATGAAGATGTATCGTGGACGTGGCAAGCGTTTAACGAAGAAAGTAATAGGGTAGCTAATTATTTTTTTGATTTAGGATTAAAACGGGGTGACACAGTTGCTTTAATGTTGGAAAATTCCCCAGAGTACTTCTTTTTTGTAACAGGAATAAACAAACTTCAAGGCATTAGCGCTTTAATTAATTTTAATCAGCGAAAGCAGGCTTTAACGCATTCTTTCAATGTGGCTGAAGCAAAATGGATAGTCGTTGATGGTGAGTGTTTACCTTTTCTTAATGAAGTAGTTGATACACTGAACTATAAAACTGACCAGATATTTGTTATTAATAATACCAGAGATGTCAAACATGATTATATAGAATTACCCGATAAGTTAAAATCAATATCTAGTGTTAATCCCAAAACTACTTTCGATTCGATATTGCGGGAAACAGCGCTTTACATTTATACATCTGGTACTACTGGACTTCCTAAAGCCGTAATTATGCAAAATTTCAGATTATATACTCAAGCAACGATATTACATTCCATTGCTAATTTATCTTCTGATGACATCATCTATATTCCAACTCCTTTATATCATAATGTAGGGATTGGATGCTCATGGATGAAAGTTAATCTGCTAGGAGCCAAAATGGCTTTAAGAAAAAGGTTCTCTGCGACCGAATTTTGGAAAGATATACAGAAATTTAAAGCCACATATTTTATGTATGTAGGGGAAATCCCCCGTTATCTTCTCAATCAACCACCTTCAGACTATGATAAAAATCATACTCTTAAAAAAATGTTGGGATTAGGATTACGTAAGGAAATCTGGGAACAATTTCAAGCCCGATTTAAGGTTGACCATATTTTTGAATTTTATGGATCAACCGAGGGGCATAGACCACTCTTCAACGCAGATGAGGTTCCTGGAATGATCGGAAGGAACAATGTTGCGGGATTTATGTTAGCGAAGGTAGATCCTGATACAGGAGAATTTTTTAGAAATGAGAAGGGATATTGCATAAAATGTAAACCAGGTGATATTGGAATGGGAATGATTAAGTTAGAGGAACGCGGAGTATTTACTGGATATAAAGATAGAGAGAAAACTGAAAAGATGACTATGCATAATGTTTTTAGAAAAAATGATACTTATTTCAACACGGGTGATATACTGAAACTCCACGATGATCTTTGGGTATCTTTTGTTGATCGATTTGGTGATACATTTCGATGGAAAGGAGAAAATGTTTCTACTTTGGAAGTAGAAGCTATTTTAAATTCATTTCCTTCAATAGAATTATCATCGGTTTATGGAGTGGCAATACCCAATACGGAAGGTAAGGCTGGAATGGCGGCTATCAAATTAGATCCATCAATTAAGTTTGATTTAGATGAACTTTCTCAATTCGTTTTAAGCTCATTACCTGGATATTCAATTCCTATTTTTATGCGCATAATCGAGGAAGTTGAAACAACTCCAAGCAGTTTTAAAATAATAAAGACCAATCTACGTAAAGAAAAATATGATCTCACCCTTACTAAAAATCCAATTCATTTTTGGGATTCAAGTTCTAAAAAATATGTGTCCCTCACAGAAACATTACATCAGAAAATAAAAGAAGGGAAATTTGGAGAATTAAGAAATATAGTAGCTACATTGTAATTTCGTGGAAGCAATAGTGAAGCATTGAATTTTAAATTAAACTAATTAAGTAATTCCTTACAGAATTTATTTAATTTAATGAGATTTTGGTGAATGGATTATGAAGAGGGCTTCCTTTAGTAATATGCATTACTTCTAGGTTCAAATCCATTAAAATTGTACATACGGTGCCAACTAGTTCGTGTATTCTCCCCGGAATATATTTTCTACATATTGGTAATTCCGGATCAGTATCATCCAATAATATATTTTTCATAAACTCTAATGATTGAGTTTCGTTGCTTTTTATCAAATTGGTTGCTATTTTATATCGATTAAATGAACTATCTAATAAATCGGGATTTGAATTTAGGGTTTCATTCTTCAGAAAATGATTAGTATGAACGAAACAATCATTTTCAGCATCTAAAATATAAAGTTCACTTCCTCCAAATTCGATGTCCTGGTACTTTCCGTTCTTATCGCCTATTAAAATATTCCCAGATTGACCTTTACCTACATTTTTAGCTAACTCTTTTGTTTCTTCAATAGACTTACTATCTAACATTGCACGAAGAATAATATGGATTGGTAAACCATTTAATTTTTCATTTACACGAAGGAAGTTTAAACAAACCCCCAAACCAGAGTTATTAAAACCAATTTTGCCAATCATCCCTGGTTCGGTTACTTGAATTATTTTATGCCCATCCGGTTTGGTTAATCTCATAATAATAGCTAATTCTTCAAAATCTGCAGCCCAATCCCAGTTTTGACCTAGAATCCGTGGATTTCTGAAGTATAATGCAGTGCACTCGGTACTCTCATTTTCCATGTTCGATATAATTTCACTTCTTGAATTAATTGCATAAATCCATGAAGGATCAACTTCCGCAGCTTCTGCAATTGATTCTATTTCCATTGAATAATCTGAATTATAAGCTTGGATTACATTTTTGAATTTTTTAGCTGAATTTAAAATAGACTTTCTATTATTCTCTCGATCATCCTCATCTAATTTCTTGGTTATATCCGTATAATAGTCAATTACTTGTTCTATTCTATTTTTCAATAATCTTCCATGTTGAGTTCCTATTTCTACAGGACTCCCAGATACATCTATAATAGGAAATTTTTCTTTCATATTCATACTAATAATTAAAGATTAACTTAAATTAAACCAATAAATAAATTAAAATATAGAATTTAGAATAGTATTACTGCTTACTAGTTAAATATTATCACAAAAAATTCTTTTAATTAAATATGATTAGATGATTTTGAGGTCCAAGATATGAAGTATGTTAGATTAGGGAAAACCGGGATTGAAGTTTCTCGAATATGTTTGGGTA
Source organism: Candidatus Thorarchaeota archaeon (assembly GCA_048882645.1). Lineage (GTDB taxonomy): Archaea > Asgardarchaeota > Lokiarchaeia > Sigyniarchaeales > SOKP01 > Loki-b32. Next base: position 3,672 of record JBHLRJ010000071.1, on the reverse strand, counting down.
TGATGTCATTTGGAAATAAACGAGAATGGGAACTTGAGGTTGACCAAGCAAGACCCATTGTAAATAAAGCATTAGATTTAGGCATAAATTTCTTTGATACCGCGAATGTATACTCCGCAGGTAGGTCAGAAGAAATTACAGGTGAACTACTTGAGGAATCAAGAGAAGAGGTTATAATTGCTACTAAAGTTTATTTATCTGCATCAGGAATTAGAGATCCAAGAGAAAAGCCAAATCAAATAGGATTATCACGAAAAATGATACGGAGAGAATTAAATGGATCTTTGAAAAGACTTGATATAGATTACATTGATTTATATCAAATTCATAGATTAGACTCGAATTTACCTCTTGAAGAAATCCTAAGAAGTTTAAATTATTTAATTAATGAAGGAAAAGTGCTCCATATAGGTGCAAGTTCCATGTTTGCATGGCAGTTTGCTAAAAGTTTATGGGTTGCTGACAAATGTGGTCTGGAGCCATTCAGAACTATGCAGAATCATTATAATCTAGTATACAGAGAAGAAGAAAGAGAAATGATACCACTGTGCAAGGATCAAGGAATCGGTATTATTTCTTGGTCACCGTTGGCACGAGGATTTCTTAGTGGAAGATACACCCGTTCAGAGGAACCTGATTCTCCTCGAGCAAGATCAGATCCGAATTTGAAAAGAAGATATTTCCATCCTGCAGATTTTGATGTTGTGGATGCTGTAGTGGAAGTTGCTAAAGAAAAAGATGTTTCTCCTGCTCAAATTGCTCTTGCATGGATGTTTTCCAAGGATTATATCACTTCTCCGATATTGGGTGTGACAAAAGTAGAACACGTTGAGCAAGCGGTTGAAGCTTTAGATATAAAACTTTCAAATGATGAAATCAAGAAAATAGAGGAACCCTATATACCACATCAAATCATAGGACATGCTTAAGATACCAATATGAAGAATATATTCTAAGGAATACTGATCTATATAAGTTTATTAAAGCATAATTCACTATTAAAAACAATTCGTATATGAACTATTATTATAATCTGTAGGAATTAGAAATGACAGAAGTAGAAGAGAATTATGAGAAGATCCGTAAGCTTTTAAGTGCTGAAAGGGGAACTCGACTTCCTAAACATGAGCTCACAGATATACTATTGCATAATTTATATCATGAAGAGGAAGCATCTTTAATAGCCTCAAGTTTCGACGAGATTCGGGAGTATCTTACTGTAGACCAGATCAGCGAAAAATCTGGTATAAAAGGTATAGAGAAGCTAAAAGAAATGCTTGATCATATGGTATATAAAGGTACTCTTATGAGAAGAAAAGATACCTATTATATGTTTACTTACTTACCGGGAATTTTTGAAGCGTATTTCACGGCTCTAAGAGATACACCGGAGAGATTGAACGAAGCTGGGAAAGCTCATAGAGAGTTACGAAAAATTAGCTTTGGGGCTGATGGAAAATGGCCAGTACCAATACCAACCAAATTTAATCAAGATAGTGCCTGGAGATTTGTACCTACGATGGAACCTATATCGAGATCAATAGAAATCAATGAATCATTAGATGTGAAAAATGAAATACTCCCATATGAGGTCCTCGAGAAATATCTATCTGTATATGATGTTTTTTCGGAAACTCCTTGCAGTTGTAGAGCGACGGCAAAACTAGCTGATGAGCCATGTGAAAGAACAAGTGAATATTTCTGCATACAAGCAGGAGATTACGCTGAAGGGGCTATAAGAAATGGAACAGGGAAAAAGTTGAGTTATGAGGAGGCGATGAAACGTTTGAAAGAAGCAGAAAAGGCTGGGTTAGTCCATTCTACCACAAATAAATTAGATCCATCGATGTTTGTCTGTAATTGTTGTCCTTGTTGCTGTATGGCCTTAGCGCCTGTAGTAAAAGGATTTAGACTTGGAGTCGCAAAATCGAATTTTGATCCAATTATAGATCATGAATTATGTGTGTTGTGTGATGCTTGTGTAGATATTTGTCCAATGGGGATTATTGAACATACTGATGATTCTGATGGTGAGAGAATCACTTTCAATCTTAATGGTTGTTTAGGATGCGGTTTATGTGCCTCAAATTGCCCTGAAGAGGCGATTACATTAGAAAAAACTAGAAATCATATTCCTCGGCAATCTATGGGAAATTTGTTTGCTTAATTATTACCTTCTTTTTATTTTTATTTATTTTGAATGTGGTTTCCAGCTTTCTATTCCTTTATCAAATTCAGCTGTATAACCTGTATGTGCTGTTAATAACATTTTCACATTTTCTAGCTTAGCTACTTTTCTTATTGACTCAAGCAAATTTGTAAAATCTGAACTAATTATTTTGAAGAAAGGTTTAACCTCATTTGCTTTTAATCTAAGTAAATCGCCACTGAACAAATATTTATTATCTATTAGATAGGAGGTATGGCCAATTCTATGCCCTGGAGTACTAATAGCCTGAACTTTTATTGATCCAACCATCACTACATCATTATCTCCCAGAAATTTGTAATTATTAAGTTTCTTAACCTTCGAATCTTTTCCAAAATAAATATTAGCTTTAGTGAAAATGGAGAGACCACCGATATGATCTAGGTCAGAATGTGTGATAAAAACATCTGTGATCTTATCTGGAATAATATCCATTTTCCTCAGTTCTTTTTTCATACCTTTTATTGAAAAACCTGCATCTACAATAATGCTATCCGAACTCTTGGTATAAATATATATATTTACAATTCCATTTTTGATACTTACAATATTTTCAGTAATTTTTTCAGTTGGAGAAAGAACGAAATTTGCTTTAAACCACCAATAAGATCCAACTGTTATTATAATTAAAATTCCCATTACAAAAATTAATACGAAGTACCATTCCATTGGCATTACTTTTTAAAAGATTATTTATTATTATTTAATTCACATTATTCATTCATTCTTTATACATTTTCGTAGTAAAATTTAGGCAATCATTATTTTTGATTAAATCATTAAAATAACTTTTTAATTTGATAATAAATTTGATGTCTTTAAGGTGGTATTTTGACTCAAATCGACTTTTTTGAAAAATTATTTTTTCCAAAAACTCTTGCCTTTATAGGTGCCAACCCCCGAAGAATTTGGCATTTGGAGGGTTATGTAAATAGATTTCCAAAAGAATCTCTCTATATTGTTACAAATTACTACGATGATTTAATGGAAAAACATAAAGAATTTTTAAAAGATGTGAATGTTTACAAGGATATTTCAGAGCTTCCCGATGAAATCGATCACAGTGTTATTTCCGTCAGCAGAAATCGATTATTAAAAACAATAAAAGCATGTTTGGAAAAAAAATTCTATACTATTCATGTATTCTCTGCCGGAACTGGTGAATTTGATGAGAAGGGATATGAAATTGAAGCTGAATTATATGAACTATTCAAAAATAACAAAAATAGTCGACTAGTGGGTCCAAATTGCATGGGAATTTACAGTCCAAGAGGAAAATTCTCCTACGCCGGACGATTTAGTGAAAAAGCTGGGAATTTTGCATTAGTTTCACAAAGTGGTGATCTTACAAATCGAATTGTTGAAACTCTAAATCTTAAAGGAGTCTATTTTTCTTTTGCGGCGAGTGTAGGAAATTCTATATCTCTTAGATCTTCAGATTTAATAGATTACTATGATAAAGA
>JBHLRJ010000070.1:0-21253 GCA_048882645.1 Candidatus Thorarchaeota archaeon | reverse complement strand
AACCCAGTGATGTCGAAAATTTAGCAAAGGTAACAATGGATACTTACGGAGCAGTAAATTTGTTATTCAATAATGCAGGCATTGCAATACCTCGCCTTGTTTGGGAATATAATTTACAAGAATGGAATAGAGTTATTAGCATAAACTTGATGGGCGTAATTCATGGAATACATATATTCCTCCCGATTATGTTTAAACAGAATACTGAATGCCATATTGTAAATACGGCATCTATGGAGGGAATTATTTCTAGAGGTATAGGAGGAGCGACATATGGAGTTTGTAAACATGCAGTAGTACACCTTACAGAAAGACTGGCTTTTGAATTAGAAGAAAATGGATTTGATATTAAAGTTTCTGTTCTTTGTCCGGGATTGGTAAGAACTAATATATTTTTATCCGCATTATCAAATGTTCCTGAAGAATCACGGACAACATTATTCAACCTAGAAGAAATGAGTGAAGAGAGAATTGCTGAATTGGAGCAATTTATGGTAGAATCCCCTAGTATGTTGCCTGAAGAAGTGGCTGAGATCACATTTAAAGCTATTGAGAATGAAGATTTATACATTTTCACCCATAAAGATTTAGCAATGAGAGGACTCGCAGAAGATAGATGGAGTGCAATTTTACAGGCATTTGAAGATTAGTATTTAAGTTTTTAAAAAATAGATCAAACCCTTTTTTTCAATTCTTTTTACTTTATTCTGCTGCTCTAAATATATTAAGTGACTCAAAACCTCACTAAGGGCTAAAAATGTGTTGATCTCGCTTAGATTTTCTCCAAAGTGAATTTGTGAGATCTTAAATGGTGTTTTTGGTGTATCCTCAATAGCTTTAGCAATTTCTATCAATCTATTTGCATGATGTTTTTTTATTTCTAAAATCCTTTCATGTGGGTTATAAATTATTTCTTGATGAGCTGGAAAAATAATTTTTGGATTCAATTTGTCAATTTTATCCAATGATTTTAAATATAAATCTAGAATATTTGTAAACGTATCAGTTTTATCAATTGAAGGATTTGGAAGAAAAGCACCAATATGTGGGGTTATTCTTGAAAGGATATGATCTCCTGAAAATAAATACCTCTTTTTTTGATCAAAAATGCATATATGACCAACACTATGACCAGGAGTCCAAATGACCTTTAAATTGTTTGAATTAACTATTATCTCATCATTGTCTTCTAAGACTTGATCCGGTTCATGAAACTCTGTAATACTCCTGAAATTGGTCATATATTGAAGAACCCGAGCACTCAGTTTTTTCCCAACTCCATACTTCGTCAGATATAAAGACGCATCAGTGGCTGATTCCTGAATCTGAATAGCATTTCTCGAATTTGTCATATATTTCATTATATCCCGAGTGATGGTATGCATTACTATCTTAATTTTCGGATTTTTTTCTTTTAAAACATTAGCTAATCCTATATGATCGGGATGTTCATGTGTTATGATTAAATATTGTAAATTGCTTGGAGAAATATTTAATTTTTCCAGTTCTGTAAGAAAACTTCGCTCACAATCTGTAAAACTTAAACCCGCATCTATAAGAACGTACTTATCATCAATTTGAAACAAATACATACTCACAAATCGAAGTCCTTCAAAGGAAGGGAAATTAATTTTAAACTGATACACGCCATCTATCTCTTTTGTTTCAGATTGTATATTAAACTTAAACAATATTTATGCCATATTATCTGTAAATTTTATATCGACTAGAATTAAGGAGGTGTTTTTTAGTTTGTTACTTAATTTTAAGATTGAATAAAATAATTGACAATTGGTGGTGAAGGAAGGAAACCAAAAAATCTAAACTAATAATTTTAATTTCTTTAAGGTTAATTTCTTTTAGACGTTTTAAAGATTATTGCAAATTTTATAAGTTCTACATTTTTTTCCTATTGAACTACTATGAAAAAAATTTTTGAATTAACAATTCATATACAACTTTATAATTTAACAAAAGGAAACTATTATGGAGAGTATTCAAGAAAGATTAATAACACGTGTAAAAGCACCGGCTAGAATTGATAACAAGATTAACGCTGGTAAGTGTAAAAATTGCGGAAATATAAGATATCCGCAAAGAACTTATTGTAATAGATGCCAAGGAACTAATTTTTCTCAAATACTATTAGGACCTGAAGGGGTGGTCGTGACTTTTACTTCAACGTATAAAAAGAAGGCAACCGATGAACAGCGGATCTTTGGAACAGCGAGGCTTTATTCCGAGGATGGAAAGGACTCAATTGGAATAAGCGGAACCTTTGACGTTAAAAGTATCGATGATTTAAAGATCGGTGATAGAGTATTATTAGTCCCACATGATAAATTTAACATATTTAAAAAGTTGGAGGAATAAAAAATGAGAAATGTAGCAGTAGTAGGGGCAGGAGTGAGTCCCTTTGGGCGGCTTGATGCACTTCTATATCAGGAAATTGGAAGACCTGCAGTAAATGATGCAATTGAGAGTGCGGGAATTGATCGTAAATTGATCGAAAGTTGTTATTATGGAACTTGTGGAGGAGTAGGAGTCGGACATGAGATTATGAGTGAAGCGGGAATGACAGAAATTCCAATTACCAGAGTAGTAAATGCATGTTCTTCTGGGTCAAATGCGTTTAGATTAGCTTTTATGGACATTGCTTCAGGAATGAGCGACTGCGTAATGGCTATGGGAATTGAGAAGATGAAGAATGTTTCTATGGGTGTTGTTGGAGGCGGAACTAGATTCCAAATTGAAGCTAAAGCCTTTAGTTATGGTTCCCCGATGCCGAGTGGTGGAGGTGGTGGCATGCCTGCTGGCTTTGCTTTTATGGGAAGAATGCACATGAAAGAATACGGCTCTACTAAAGAAGATTTTGCTAATATTGTGGTCAAAAGTAGAAAAAATGCATCAAAAAATCCTAAAGCAGAATTTCAGAATCCTATGACCTTAGATGAAGTTCTAAATGATGTAATGGTAAATGATCCGCTTACAAGATCACAATGCTGCCCCCGAACTGATGGCGCTGCTGCTGTGATCCTCATGAGTGAGGATTTTGTAAAAAAGAATCATATTGATACATCTATCTGGGTTAAGGGGAGTGCTATGGGAAGTAATATGGGAGGAGGAAATGAGAGACGCTTCTATGAAGAGACTGGTAGCTGGTATGGACCGGGAATAGTTACTGATTATTTGATAGCCCAAAAAGTTTATAAAATGGCAAAAGTTGAACCAAGAGATTTCTATGATAGAGGTTTTGTTGAATGTCACGATTGTTTTTCAGTATCAGAACTAGTCCATTACGAAGATTTTGGTTTCTGCAAGAAAGGCGAAGGTCCGAAGATGATTAATGATGGTATAGTAGAAATTGATGGTGATCTTCCTATCAATCCTAGTGGTGGTTTATTATCAGTTGGTCATCCACTCGGAGCAACAGGTGTACGACAAGTTGCTGAGATATTTTGGCAAATGACCAAAGATAAAGAAGTCGCTAAACGTCAAGTACCAGATAAACATCTTGATCTCGGTCTCCAACATACTTTAGGACAACCTGGAATGGGTTTCACTAATGTAATGCATGTCTTTTCAAGAGATCTCTAAGTTAATTTTTCTTTTTAATTTTTTATATTCTTAGATTTTTTAATCCTAGTTTGTATTTATTTGTTATAATACTCTAATTTTATAAGATAACAAAATTCTAAATGAGGAAAAACGATGGAATATAAAGATTATAAAGTGTGGAAAATTAAAGTTCAGAATGGAGTCGCATGGGTTACTATTGACAATCCACCTGTAAACTTAATTAATTCTCTTTTTTGGGAAGATATGGTTAGGTTTTTTGAGGAAGTCAAAACTGATGACGATATAAGAGTTATCGTATTTCAGAGTGCCGATCCAGATATATTTATTTCACATTATGATGTTGGTGCATTGACCGATTTTCCAGAGGAAGCAGGACCAAAACCAACCGAATTACAAGGCTGGAAAAAGTATTTTATGGAATTTCGGACCTTACCAAAGGTTACAATAGCAAAAATCGAAGGCATTGTAGGAGGGGGAGGAAATGAATTTTGTCTTTCTCTTGATATGCGATTTGGAGCAATAGGAAAAGCAGTATTTTCCCAAACTGAAGCTGCAGTAGGAATTCTTCCGGGTGGAGGTGGTACACATTGGTTAACACGATTGATGGGAAGATCAAGAGCATTGGAAGCAATGTTAGGTCTGATGCCATTTTCGGCTGAGATGGCAGAACGATATGGATGGATTAATCGAGCATTACCTGCTGATAAAATAGATGAATTTGTACAAAGATTAGCTTACAGTATTGCTTATGTGCCTGCTGAAACTATCGCACTTATTAAAAAATGTGTTGTCGCTGCTGAAGAATTGCCCCGTAAGGAAAGTGTACTTGAAGAAGATCATCTATTTGCGATAGCAGCATCATTACCAGAGTCTAAAAAACGGATGAATGAGGCCCTTGATTCCGGGTTGCAACAACGCGAGTCAGAATTAGGCCCTAAGAAAAGACTAGAGGAATTAGAACGATTCTTGAATGAATAATTTAATATAGATTCTATTAACCTTTATTTTTATTTAAATTCAATTTCTAAACATATTTTCAATCTCTTAACATTCAAAATCTATAAATAGATTTCTGTTTAAGTAAGTTTATAGATTAAATTCCTAAATCAATTGTTAGAAGAATTTATTATCAAAAAAATTTGAGAGAATGAGAAGAAATGAGTTATGAAAATCTTAAAATGTTAAAAGTAAGAGTAGATAGGGGAGTTGCCTTTGTTACAATTGATAATCCACCAATGAACCTATTGAATATGCAATTATATATAGAATTTGGAATGTTTGCAAGAATTGTTATGGAGGATGATAGTGTTCGTGTAATTGTTTTTGACAGTGCTGATCCTGATTTTTTTATAGCACACTTTGATGTTGAAGGGTTAGTTGTAATGCCTGACGAAGCACCTCCAAAATCCACTGAATTAGAATTTGTTCATCAAATGCAAGAGAAATATCGTACTATGTCAAAAATTTCAATTGCTAAAGTCGAAGGTAATGTACGTGGTGGAGGATTTGAATTCATTCAGAGTCTTGACATGATATTTGGGGAGCTTGGGAAAGCAGTATTTGCTCAGCCTGAAATTGGTGTAGGGATTATCCCCGGAGGAGGAGGCACAATAAGAATACCTCGTATAGTAGGTCGGCGTCGCGCTATGGAAATTGTCCTTGGAGGACATGATTTTCCTGCTGAAATAGCGGAGCTTTATGGGTTAATAAACCGTGCACTTCCACCAGATAAATTAACTCTCTATGTTGAAAATTTAGCATATAGAATAGCATCATTTCCTGCTGAATCAATTGCTCTAGCAAAAAAATCGGTATTAGCAGGAGTTGAATTGCCTATTGTAGATGCTTTATTAGAGGAGCAACACCTCTTCGGGCAGTCAGTTGCTCTTCCAACTTCAAAAGCTAGAATGAACTATATTTTAAATATTGGTGGTCAATCACGTGAAATGGAACAAAATGTTAACACGTTATTGGATGAACAAGAACAAAATCCATTCGAAACATTTGATGAAAAATAAGAGTAAACAGTTTTCGCTAAAAAATTCAATTTGTAAAAAGTTTTATCATATAATCTTATTTTTTTTTAAATTTTGAATATCCTCTTCAGAATAATCTATAGATTTCAAAATTTCTTCCGTATTTTGCCCATGTTTGGGAGCAAAACTTCTAATTTTAGTTGGAGTTCTTGATAATTTTATTGGTGATGCAAGATTTTGAACCACTCCTAAAATAGGGTGTTCCATCTTTATAATCATCTCTCTTGCTAAAATCTGCGGGTCTTCACATGCTTCCCAGAAATTTTTAACAGGAGAGACACATGTATCGTAATTTTCAAAAATTTTTAACCACTCTTCTTGTGTCTTCTTTAGGAATTCAGCTGAAACTTCTCCTATAACCTTTTCATTTTCTTCTCCTTGAACATACTGCTTTCCTTTCAAATCATCTCTTCCTAATCCTTCACAGAGAGCTTGCCAAAACTTCGGCTCAATAGCTCCTACTGCTATATATTTGTGATCTTTTGTTCTATAAACACCATAAAAGGGTGAACCACTACCTCCTCCTGAGCCCCATCCTTTCCTTCCACTATAGTCTCTTACAAATTTATTTGCGGCTACAATTGGTTGGAAAAAAAATGTTGAATCTGTCATAGATATATCCACAAACTGACCTTTTCTCTCAGGATTTTGTTCTCGCTCAAAAAGAGCACTAAGTATCCCAATAGCTGCAACTAATGCTCCACCTATATCAGCGGGTGACAATCCTGGAACTAAAGGTGGTCTTTCCTGATCTTCTTTCCCAAAAATCTTTCTTTCTCGAGTAGCATCTAATATTCCGCTTATACCTATGTAATTGATATCATGACCCGCTTTTTGCTCATATGGCCCATATTGACCATATCCCGTCATAGAACAACAGATAATTGAGGGATTAATTGATGATAATGTGGTATAATCAATTTTTAGCTTTTCCATAACTTTTGGTCGAAAAGTGTCCATCACGACATCAGCCTTTGCAACCAATTTATAAAAAATATTCAATGCTTTTTCATTTTTTAGATTCAGAGTTATTGATTTTTTATTCCTCATGAGGACGGCATTAAAAGCACTCTCATAGTAGTTATCTTTCTGAAAAAAAGGAGGGAGATTACTCATAGGATCGCTTGGATTCTCGACCCGAATAACTTTTGCTCCTAGATCAGATAAAATCATGGTACAGTAAGGTCCAGGGAGCATCCGTGATAAATCTAAAATTGTTATTTTTTCTAAAGGTAAAGTCATAAATCCCAAAATCATTGCCATATTTTTTAATTTTCTAAATTTACTGTTTAGTTTAAAATTTATATTTAATAACAGCGAACAATTATTATCTTAATATTTCTTTGAATTATGTGCATGTTAATACCATGGAAAATTCAAGAACCGTTTCTTCGTTGAGAGAGCTCCGTAGAGGAAGGTTAGTAGGGTATTCATTAGGAAACTTTGGAATAATGTTATTATTGATGCTAACAGAATCATATTCATATAACTTCTATGTTTATACTCTTAGGTTAGATTCAATCTTAGTCTCAATAGGTACAACTATATATATGATAACGATGGCCTTCTCTGGTATTATCTTTGGAGTGTTATTGGATAATACAAAACCACGGAAAATCGGAAAAAGGAGACCATATCTTCTTTTAGCACTTCCTTTTTGGCTCATTCCTGCAATTTTAGTCTACATCACACCCTGGATACCGCCTAAAGCAGAAGCTATGGCAAGTTTTCCTAACACCGTTATTTATTGGCCAACAGCAATTTGGTATTGGGTAATGAATATGTTAAAGGGAGTTTTTGGGAGTCTAATGATGATAGTATTTAGTTCAGTTCTTCCCGAAATATCTCAAACTTTGAAAAATAGGAAAAAGGCGGCAGTAATAGGCGCGAATTTAAGAGTTGCAGCCTCAATTATCAGTATTGCATTTCCGAATATTCTACAGAGTCTTCTTGAAGATCCAACAAATACAAGTTATTGGACTAATAGTGGTAGATTTATAAGGAACATAATGCCCCCAACTTCTATAATATTTGGAGTTATTGCTGCTATATTTATCCTCATCTCTTTTTTTTCTATTGATGAGAGATTTCATCTAAATTCCCCAAATTTTGAAAGAAGATCATTAAAAAAAACTTTTAAAGGTCTGTTTATTCCAGTTAAAGATAAAGAATATATGAAACTCATGATTGCGGGAGTATTTAGTCAAGTTAGTCAATATGGGCTAATTTTTACCATAATTCCTTTTATTGCGTTCGTACTAGGAAAAAACTTGCCGATTGCACAAATAGGCGATCTCTATATTATCTATATTGTAATAAGTATCTCAACAAAATTCATATGGTTATATATTTGGAGAAGAATCATGAAAAGGCAAGCAAGGATCCTCAAATCCTACAAATTAAATGCCACTGTAATCATTTTGGCAGCTTTTTTTGAGCTCCTTTTTCTTGTAGATACGCATATTGTCTTAAAGATGATTTTATTCATTCTATCATTTGGTACCGTGTTGGGAAGCATGTACTCAACTGGAATATTTAGTATGCCTATTATGAACGAAATGGTTGATAGAGCTGCTGAAATGCACATAAATAGGAACGAAAACGCATCAATAGATAAAGATCAAGCAGTGACAATGCTTTCAGGGGCATATATGGGACTGTTCTTGTTTTCCACCAGTATTTTAGCTGCGATATCCTCTTCAATTTATGGGATCATTTATCAGGGGAACAATGCTAGTAATCCTATAGTTCTTACACTAGGACTTGTTTCTACGGGATTATTTTATATTGTATCTCTTGTGTTCCTTCGCTTATTTAAAGTAAAAGTAAAGGAATCCTAAAAATTTAAACGATTCCGGGTTTCTTATTTTTTCAAAATCATTACAAGATATAAAAAAAGATTATTTCTTTACTTTATAACCTACTTTCTCTCTATCGTAAGTTGTTTCAGTAACGCCCCGATCTTTAAGGATCTGTTTTAAAGTCCTATGTACTTCACTTTTGGGGAGAGTATCGATAAAATTTATAAATCTGGGTATCATAAAGTATGCCATTTTCCCTTGGCAATAATCAAGTAGTTCCTCAGGAGTCATATTCTCACCTGGTTTTAATACAACTGAAACCATTACCTCATCTTCAACAACATCAGGTATTTGCACTGCATAAGCAGCAGACTCCAAAACTTTATCATTTTGATTAATTACTCTCTCTATTGACCAAGGCGAGATGTTTTCACCTCTTCTTCTTATAGAATCCTTTTTCCTATCAACAAAGTAAAACCAACTATCAGCATCTTTTGTAGCCAAATCTCCAGTATGAAACCATAAATTTCCATCATTTGCTTCTCGAATTTTATTTTTAGTGGAAGCTTCATCCTTGTAGTATGTAACTTTCCTCATTTCAAGTTCTTTCCTATTAACAAGAAATACTAACTCACCCACTTCATCAGCCCCTAATAAGTTACCTTCTTCATCCATTATACCAGCTTTAGTACCTCCTAATGGTTTACCCATCGAGCCTACTGGTACATTCTCTTGGAAAAAGGGACCAAGTATATACCCACCTCCATCAACTGCGCCATAAAATTCTTTTATCTCCACGTTGAATCGTTTCTCAAAGGGTATTACCAATTCTTTAGGGCATGCAGCTGAAACAATTAGCTTAACTTTATTCTCACCATCGTTAGCGCGTTCTGGTTGTTTTAATAGAAACTGAGGCATGGCTCCTAGTAAATTAAATGTTGTAATATTATACCTTCTGCAGATATCCCAATGTCGACTCGCACTAAATCTTTTGGAAATAACAACAGGTGTTTCCGTGAAGTAACCTGGAAGTGTTGTTATTTGCAGAGCATTTCCGTGAAAAAGAGGTAAACAGGTGAACATCACATTGTCGCTCCCTCTTAGAAATAATCTTATTAAACCAGCGGATGTTTGTAGAGCATTACCTGCAATTGTTTTTTTATAAAAAAAAGTAGTAGCTTTTGGCGGTCCCGTTGTACCTGAGGTATACATAAGATAACTTTTTTCTTCGAAATCGATTTCAGCTTCAATATCATCATCAGGCGATTCCATTAGTTCTTGAAGTGATATCATACCTTCTGGAAGTTTAAAATCTTCAGGTGCTTCATTAATTTCAACAATCACTTGCCTAATTTTAGGTAATTGATCTTTGATGTCAAGATATGCATCGATCATATTCCAATGTATAATTAGAATTTCTGAATCACTATGATCAATAATATATTGTAAGGTCGCTCCTTTTAAAGCAGTATTAATTAACACGGCATATCCTCCAAGCTTCCATGTTGCAAATAAAGTTAATAAAAATTCAGGAGAATTAATTTCCATTAATGAAAGCCCAACTCCTGGTTTTAACCCAAATTTTGATAAACCATTCCCTAACCGATTCGAATATAAATGCATTTCTCGATAAGTATATTTTTCATCAATTCCTTTATCAAAATCTCGAATATAGGTTAAAAAAACCTTGTCACCTACTGTTTCAGCTTTATGTTTTGCAATATCATTAAATGTGGTTGCTGCGCTTATTTTAAAATCAGACAATTTTTTCCCTCTAAAGCTTTTTATTTCCTTTTTTTGAGATTTATACTATTAAAATTAGAAAAAATAAAAATTTATCTTTTTAATTTGAACCGAACTAGCTGAAATCACCTATTTAAAACTTTCTTTACATGTGTATCTGTTAAATTTTGAATAATGTTATCGAGATTTGGGGTTATTACGATTGGATCTCCCATACATCCAAGAACGTCACCTGTATGTTGATCTGGAAAGATCAAAATAATATTTGGCTTCTTAATCATATTTAATAAGCTCTACAAAAATAATCTCTTGATTAATGTAAGATAATAATCGCTTATAATTAAAAATAATAAAAGAAATTAGAATCAAAAAAGTTTATTTTTTTAGCTCGTAGCCAGATTTTTCACGGTCGTAGGTGGTTTCAGTAACTCCACGTTCCTTGAGGAACCTTTTCATTATTCGATGAACTTTCGATTTTGGCAATTCATCTACAAAATCAATAAATCGTGGTATCTGAAAGTATGCAAGCTTATCTTGAAGATAATCTAATAATTCTTCGGGTTCAAATGTTTCATTAGGTTGCAATACGATTGCAACCATAACCTCATCTTCGGCATAATCCTCTCCTACTTGATGACTTTTAATGCCATATGCAGCAGATTCAAGGACTTTCTCATGAAGGTTAATTGCTCGCTCAATTGACCATGCTGCTATATTTTCTCCACGTCGACGGATTGAGTCTTTCTTTCGATCTACGAAGAAGAACCACCCATTCTCGTCTCTGGTAGCTAAGTCTCCTGTGAGAAACCACATTCTGCCATCTGAGGCTGTTTGGATTCGTGCTGCTGATGCTTCTGGATTCTTATAATAACTTACTTTTCTCTGTTCTTTTTCTTCTGGCTTTACAAGAAAAACGAGTTCTCCAACGATATCTGGACCTAAGATATTTAGTTCGTCATCCACTATTTCTGCAATAGTACCTGGTGGGGGTCTTCCCATAGAACCTACCGGAGCACTTGGATCACCATCAGCACCTAGACTAAAACCACCACCATCTACAGCACCATATCCTTCCCATAATTTTACACCAAATCTCTCCTCAAAATCTCTAACCAACTCTTTTGGAGCTGCAGCCGATCCAATGAATTGAACTTTATGATCTCTATCATTAGGGCGTGGCGGTTGTTTCATAAGATACTGGGGCATTGAGCCTAAAACGTTAAATGTGGTGACTTCGTACTTCCGAACTATATCCCAGAGACGTGAAGCTGAAAATCGTTTCGATAATACAACAGGAACTTCACCATAATAACCAGGCATAGTGCATAATTGAAGCGCATTTCCATGAAATAATGGCAAACAAGTATATAGTTTAAAGCCAGGTTGTGCTATTCGGCTAGCCCACATCATTACTCCAATAAACGCGATTCCATACATTCCTCTATGAAAAAAAGTGGTGGCTTTTGGAAGTCCTGTTGTTCCTGATGTGTAAATTAGAATAGCCATATAATTAGGATTTATTTTAACATTAGTATCCTCTTCAGAGGCTTCCATAAATTTCTGAAGAGAAACTGTTCCCTCAGGTAATTTATAATCATCAGATGCTTCATTTATGTCAACAATAATATGTTTAACTTTTGGTAATTGATCCTTAATTTTCATAATATTATCTATCAAGGTCCAATGAGTCACTATCGCTTTACTGTCGCTATGATCGAGAATAAATTGAAGCCCCTCACCCTTCAAACCTGTGTTCACAAGGGTCACATAAATCCCAATTTTCCACGCACCAAATAACACAAAAAGGAATTCAGGGCTATTGATTTGATAAAGAGAAATCCCATCTCCTCGCTTTAAACCAGCGTTTAATAGAGCATTAGCAACTCGGTTGGATTGTAGATGCATGTCACGATATGTATAGGTTTCATCGATTCCCTTATCAAAATCTCTAATAAATGTTAGAAAAACTTTATCACCGCTAATTTCTGCTTTAGTTTTTACTAAATCAGCAAAAGATGTGGTGGGTGTAATATTATATTTTTTTTGTAATTTCTTAGCAATATTTTCTATTGAATCAGACATAATCTTTTAAATATTAGTTGTAATATTAGGTCTTAGAATGGTAAAAAATTTATTAAATTGTTGATCCCCAAGAATTGAAGGAAATTAGATTTTATGAAAGTGTCCAAAAAGTTTTATACATACCAAAATCATGAGTGTTAGGCTCTTTGGATAAATTCTATAATAAAACCAAAGGTTTGTTCTGTATCCATGTAAGCAAATTTACCTTCACCTATTGCACCTGAAAATAAAACACTTATACCTTTTTTCTTAAATTCATCAACATACTGATCTACATCATCAACATAAATCCCAATATGATGAAGCCCTTCTTTTCCCTGTTCTAAAAAATCTTTATATGTGCAATCACCTTCTCTCCACTCTATTAATTCAACTTGAGTATCACCTAACTGGCTAAATCCTAACCTCCCTTTTGTCCTTGATTCCTTACCTTTATATACAGTGGGAATTTCTGCTATAGGTGAAATCATAAATTTAGAGAAGCCAAAAATTTCTTCCATTATTTTAGCTTGTTTCTCGATATCTTTAAATACAAAACCCAATTGATCAATTTTCAATTGTCCAAAATCAATATTAAATTTCTCCATAATGAATTTTAGTGTGCTTCCTATATAAATATAATAAACCTCTTAATGGAGATTCATTTTCAAAATGAAAAAACCTAAAAAATTTTTAAAAATTTCTTAAAATGAATAGTATAAAGTTTAAAATAGTGTTAATTTAATATTCTATAACTCAAAAAATAAGTTGTAGAGATATTGTTAAAAGAGGGTAAATGAATTATGCCATGGGAAGATGTAAAGGATATCCTAAGACCGGAAGAAGGTTTAGTCCATATGGGTGTCATGAGAGTTGATATAGATAAATGTGATAAATGCTATTTATGCATGGAAAATTGCCCATTCCGCTGTTGGGTGAAAAATGAGGAGGGATATCCAATTTTAAAAGAAAATTATGCATGTTTCAGCTGTTATAACTGTAAAGTAGCATGTCCAAATGATGCTATGACTATCGTAGACAGCTACCATGTAGATGATGGATTCTGGAAGACTAAACCTCACCCATTACCCGCTAAGATGCCCCTTGAACCGAAAGATGCTGAAGGAAATCCAACTGGGTGGAATGAAATAGAAAAAGCAGTTCTTAATCGCCGAAGCGTAAGAAATTTTAAGGATAAGCTCGTACCAGAACCTTTAATTCAAAGAGTCCTGGAAGCAGGCAGATTTGCACCAAGTGCTGGCAATTGCCAACCATGGAAATTTATAGTCATTACTGATAAAGCATTATTAGAAGAAATTGATAAAGTGACCTCAAATCTTCTTACTATGATGTACAGGGCTTATATGAATGACAGCGCAGTAAAAAATTTAGTACCAATGGTTGAAGGCCCACCTCGAAGTGTTGCAGGTGTTGATCCAAGAGTCATAATTGGAGGGATGGGGTCAATTGCAGAAAATGAAGAAGCAGTTCCAACCTTACATGCTCCAGTTGTGATATTACTTATCGCAGATGAAAGATCCATAAGTAGTCCGGAAATAAATATTGGTATATGTGGGCAAAATATGAACTTAGTAGCTAATTCTCTAGGAATTAAAGCATGTTGGAATGGATTTGTCGCTGCTGGAATTAATTTTCATCCACCTTTCAGAAAAAAGTTTGGTATCAAATCTCCTTGGACTTGTGTATCTTCATTGTGCCTTGGATATCCAAAATTCAAGCAAGAAGGAAGTGTACCTCGTGAATTCAGACCTGTAACTTGGTTCCGTGGTGGAGCAGAAGGCCCCGAAATACAAGAATAATAATATAATATTTTTAATATCTTTTTTCTAGTTCTAAAATAATTAATTATAGATTTTTATATATCTAAAAATCAAAAATCCTTCTTCTAAATACAAAACAGCTTAAGATATAAAACTTCTCTACTAATCGTATTACTTTCTGATTGATTCGAAGTTTCCAGAAAGTTTCTAATATTAAACTATAAATGAATCTTTAACTAATTTAAAATTAAAGAAAAAAAAAGTGAAAAAAAAATGCATGAAAAAATAGAGTCGGAAATGGATTATTATAATTTCTTATTCAATGTTCAAAAAATTTCTCAAAATTCACATTCTATTCAGAAAAAAGTTATAAATCACGTTTTCGAGAATTATGATATTTGTCATTTCATCAACAAATTAGATAGACAAATTGAACATCTTGATAGATTACTTACATCAATTTAATTTAAAATCACAAAAAAAAAGAGGTGATAAGCTAAGATGTTTAATCTTTTAGCTTTAATTTTTATATGGATCATTGCTATGTTATAAAAATATTGAGGGAAATCTGCTAGTAGACTTAACTACTAGAAGATTCTTATCTTTCTTCTTTTAACAAAAATACTAATTTAATTTTAGATTTAAAGAGAAAATTTTTTTCAAGAGAGAGATTCTAAAACTAGTTCAACTAAATCAACCATCTTAAGATTTGAATTTAATTCTTCAATCGCATCTGATAAATTTCGATAACAGAAAGGACAAGTGCTTACTAAATACTCTGCCTCGGTTTCTTCAGCCTCTTTAATCCTATTTTTAGCCAAGTCCAAAGACAATTCTGGAAATCCTTTTCTCACACCACCGCCAGCTCCACAGCACATTGCACCTCTGCGATTGGTTTTCATCTCTGTTAAGTTTGAAATTTTGCTTAATATGTCTCGTGGTTCTTCATATAATCCCATATGTCGCCCGATATGGCAGGGATCATGGTATGTTGACTTTATATTCAAATTTTTTAGCTTCACATCTTTTTCCGCAAGCATCTTCCCCAAATATTCGACTGTATGGAGTATTTCAATGCCCTCTAATTTTTCTGCATAATCTTTTTTAAATGTTCTATAACACCCAGCACAACTTGTTACAATGGTTTTTATTCCCCTATCATTAAAAAACTTGACATTTTTTTCTAATATCCTTTCAGAAGCTTTTCTATCTCCAGTTCGCATAGCTACGCTTCCACAACAAACTTCATGTTCTCCAAATACAGAAAAGTCTACACCTAATTTATTAAATATTTTCGCAGTAGCTATCGCTACACGTTGGATTTGAGGAGTTAACGCTGAAGTGCAGCCAACAAAATAGAGTATTTCAGCATCTTCTTTACTGGCATCTTTAAACTTGAAATCCAGTTCATTAGTCCAATTTTGTTTGTCTTTATTATCTCGCTCATATGGATTTAGCAATTCAACCATCGCTTTATGCATTGGAACCTGAGACTCAATTGGGAAACCTGCTTCAACTAGGTCAGCTCTTAGGGCTTCATACACTTTAATATGGTCCATAATTTCAGCCATAGGAAAGTTAAAGTTCTCATTTTGGGCGTTAAAACATAATTCTTCGCAGAGTCCGCAAAGTGTACACTGAAAGATTAGATCGCTTATCTCCTGACTTAATTTCAAATCTCCCCTAAAAAGCCCTTTTAGAATAATATTTTTTCCTCGAGGATTGAATGGTTCAAATTTCGATACTAGATCTGATTTATAAACAGGGCAACTATAAAAAATACCTTTGGATGGCCAATTTGCTACTCTGCATTGCCCACATTGGGCACAAGCTCTAGCTGCTTCTTCATATTCGCATAGGTTCTTTAAATTTTTGTTAGTTTCAATCATTTGTACCACCTTTTAATAATGATCTGTTAAATAGAATTTCCCAGGAGAAAGGATTCCATTAGGATCAAGTGCTTTCTTTATGGTAAGCATAAAGTTGTAATATTCTTCTGATAAAGCTCCCGAATCAACTAAGCTTCTTCCTATAATTTCACCCATCCAATAGTGTATTGCTCCCAGAGTTTTTATCTGAGTAATTAGGAAGTCTTTCCATAACTCTATTTGAGCTTCTCTGTGTTCTATGCCACTTAAAACTCCAGCACCACCAGCAACATCTATGTAAGTTGGATTAACTCCGAAGGCAACGAATTCCGCACCACCACCTACTCCTCCCATTTCCGCCATTCTTGCAAAATTTCGTTTTACCCAATCATCATACATCTTTCTGTAATTTGGTAATTGATATGTAGGACATTTCACACATGCACCCATACCAAATAAATATCCTCCTGCCCAACTGTGATTAGACCACTGCCACCTTCCATCTTCTTCATAAAACCACTTTCCAATATTACCTTCTTCTACAGTGGGTCCTAACTTTTGAAATTCTGCCTCTTCAGCAATCTTTTCAATTCTCTCGATATTATAATCTAATTGCCTTTGAGTATCCGCTACTGTAGTATAGAATAAGATGGCTCCTCTAACTTTTGCATCAACTAAACTTTTTACTACTTTTTGTCCCTTTAATGAGGTCACAGTAGATTGAGGATAATAAAAGAAATCATGTAAGGGTAATCGTTTATGTTGCCATTTAATCATCACTTCCGACCCACGTTCTGGTGGAGTTTTTTCTTTAGTCTTTTTAATCACGTATGTTGCATACCCCCTATATTCTGGAAGTGGGTATATCTTTAAAGATGCTTTTGTCTTTATACCATGAATACCAACATCACCTAGAAAAATACCAGAATAATCAGCTCCTAATCCAAATCTAGTAAATGGTTTGTCAAGAAAAGCGTTGGCTTTCGCACCAGTATAAATAATCTCCCCTGTGGGTAAAACAACTTCCAATCCGACACATTGCTCTGTAACAGCTCCATACATAGCAGCACCACCTCCTCCAACGGTGTTATTTGAAAGACCACCACCTACTGTAGCAGAAAAACCCGAGGCAGGACCTGTAGATCCTGTATAATACCCAATTCCTACATTGCTCAACTGTTCACATAATTCACTCCAAGAAATCCCAACTTCTAAAGTAACAATCCGATTCTCCTCATCGACATCTAATAATTTGTTCATTCGAGTAACATCTAATACAATCCCTCCATCTCCAATTGGCTTTGCACCGCCTGTTAAGTCCGCACCGTTTCCTCGGGGAATAATCTTTGTGCCATATTTATTTGCTACTTTTAGAATTTCAGAAATTTCCTCTGCAGTTTTTGGCTTAACAACAATATCAGGGATGCCTTGTAGTGTAAAATCACAATTCATTGAATAAGAATAACAAACTGGTTCTGAATCAGAAACATATTTAGTTCCTACAATATTTTCTATTTCTTCAAAAGCATTTTGAGTTTCATTCATAATTTATCAATTATTCTCTATCTTTAAATAAATTTTTTTAGTTCTAGTAAAACACAAAAAAGACATCAAGATATTTATTTCTTGCAGTTTAATCCAAATTTTAGAAATCTGCTTATAGTTTAGAGTGGGTTCTATTTTTAATATAACCGTAATTGATAATTAATATCATTAATATTGCATCATATTCTTAATAGTTAAATGTGGTAATATTCATGAGTGACAAAGTCTATATATACAGTGTTGGAATGACTAAGTTTGGCAAATTTCTTGATAAAAGTATAAAAGATTTAACTAGAGAATCCATTAAATCCCTACAAAGTGATAGAAATTTTGATTTGAGCAATATTGAAGCTGCTTGGTTCTCCAATACAGGTTGGGGAATGACTGATTTTCAGCATAGTATTCGCGGCCAAGTAGCGCTTACTCCGAATGGAATTGATAAGATCCCTATAACTAATGTAGAAAATGCTTGTGCTAGCGGGAGTACTGCTTTTAATGGGGCATGGACAGCTATTAAAGCGGGAGTATTTGACTGTGCTTTAGCCATAGGTACTGAAAAGGTTTATCAAGAAGATCGAGCTAAAATGATGGGTGGTTTTATAACCTATACAGATGTTGAAATGACAAGAAATATGATCGCCCAAATGCAAAAAGCAGCTAAAGAAAGAGCAGAAAAAGCGGCACGTGAAGGAAAGGGTGAAAAAAAAGGAAAAAAGGAAGGGCATTCGGTTTTCATGGATTTTTATGCGGCAGGAGCACGTGCTCATATGAAGGAATATGGAACTACCCAACGACAGCTTGCTACTATCGCAGCAAAGAATCATAACAATTCCACGATGAATCCGCTTGCTCAATATACTTTCCCTATGACAGTGGATCAGGTAATGGAGGATTATGAAGTTGCGTATCCATTAACTAGAGCAATGTGTGCCCCCGTAGGCGACGGATCTGCTGCTGCAATCCTTTGTTCTGAAAAATTCTTAAAAGAATACCCGAATGATAAAGCTATTTTAGTAAGGGCTTCGATTCTAAGATCTGGATCTTGGAGAAAAGACAACGTGTCGGAACGATGCTCTACAGCTGCTTATAAAATGGCAGGTCTTAGCCCAAAAGACATTAACATTGCTGAAGTTCATGATGCTACAGCATATGGAGAACTCGAACAGATTGAACAAATGGGTTTTTGTGGTCTTGGAAAAGGAGGTCCATTTACCGAAAGTGGAGAAACAGAACTTGGAGGAAAATACCCGTTAATACAAGTGGAGGATTATTATCTCGAGGGCACCCTCTTGGTGCTTCAGGTTTAGCACAGATATATGAACTTGTGCTGCAATTACGTGGTGATGCTGGCAAACGACAAGTTAGCAACCCTAAATTTGCATTAGCAGAAAATGGTGGGGGAACTATTGGTTCGGGGCCCGCAGCTATGTGTGTTCATATACTTGAAGCTTAAATTCTTTATTTTAAACAAAACCTATTTATTTTCTCTTCCTCCATTTATTCTTTATATTTCGGATTTTTTTGTGGAATTTTCGCATCGAGAGATTTTCTCCAATTTTGAAGTGATAATCGTAATTCCTCTGTTATCTCCGGAAATTTTGTTGAAATTTCGTTTTTTTCCTCGATATCATCTCTAAGATTATATAGTTCTACATGATTATCCTCAAAAAACTCGATTAATTTATAATCTCCTTTTCTAATTGATGATCCAGGAGTGCCCCCTTGATTACCATAATGGGGATAATGCCAATAAATAGGTCTATCATACATCACGTTTTCTCCTTTTAATAAAGGAAGAATGCTAACTCCATCAGGATGTTGCTTTGGTAATATTTCAATACCTGCTAATTCTAAAAATGTAGGATAAAAGTCTGTAAAGGTCATTGGAACTTCACAAATTGAATTTCCCTTTATCTGTCCTGGCCATTTGACGATCAAGGGATCCCGAACACCTCCTTCATACATCCAACCTTTTCCTTCCGATAAAGGAAAATTGCAAGTTGGAGAACCTTCAGCTGTAGATAATCCTCCATTATCTGAAGTAAAAAAAACGATAGTATTCTCAGATTCTCCTGAGTCTTCAATAACTTCAAGAATTCTTCCCACATTTTCATCAACAGAATGTACCATAGCAGCATAATTAGCGCTAGATTGTATTATGCGTCTTTTAATTACTAATTTTTTTTTTCTTTCAGTAGGAAAATGATCACCTAGTTCAAAGGGATCAATTTTATCTAAACCAAGCCGCTCCTTTTTTTCTCTAAAATAATCGATTTTGTCCTGTTTAGCTTGAATAGGAATATGAACACTATAATACCACAGATTCAGAAAAAATGGTTTGTCATTTTTACTATTGATTAATTCTATTGCTTTATCGGTAAGGTAATCAGTTAAATAAGTTCCCTTAGGTGCATCATTATCATCAATCGTGGGAATATTCCATGGATTGAAGTACCCGTTAAATGCTATACCCCAATGGCACCCCCCGACACTAATATCAAAGCCATGTTTTGCAGGATAATATTTTTCTCCTCCTAGATGCCATTTACCTACATGCCAAGTATCATATCCATGCTCTTTTAGGACTTTAGCTATTGATTTTTCTGACAGGGGTAAATACTCAATATATGGTGCATCTATCAGTTTGCCTTTTGATTTCCCGCCAATATAATTAGTCAAACCAATTCTAGCAGGATACTTCCCTGTCAGTATACTTGCTCGAGTTGGGGAACACACAGGACAAGTCGCATATGCATTTGTAAAGCTCATACCCTGAGTCGCGAGCTTATCAATGTTTGGTGTTTCATAAAAACTACTTCCGTAACACCCCAAATCGCGCCATCCCAAGTCGTCAATGAGAATAAATACAATATTTGGTTTTTTCATTAGTTAATATTAACAATAACGCACAATTTAAAAACAACGTGAACTTCTAAGGCTTAACTTAGACAATGAAGAAAGGAGGAGATTCTCTTAGCAATATTTGAGGAATGAAAATATGACAGAACGAGTAAAAATAGCATATATAGGAGCAGGTTCATTTCGATTTTCTACACCATTCTTCAATGATATGGTGGTAATGTCTGGCAATAATTCGTTGCCATTAGAAGTCGGATTGTGTGATATTAATGCAAATTCATTAAGAATTATGGAAAAGTACTTTACAAAAATTATAGAAACTAATAAAAAATATAGGAGTGATATTAAAATTTCCTCCTCTGTGAATCAGCGTGATATTCTCGAAAACGCAGACTTCGTCTATAAGTCAATTTCGGTTGGAATTCAAGAGTTAGAATGGTATGATATCTATTTGCCCTTCAAATTCGGAATTCCGCAAAATACTGGGGATACAGCTGGTCCAGGGGGAATATTTCGCGGATTTCGAGTAATTCCCGCAGTTATAGAAATCGTTAATGATTTAAAAGAATTATGTCCTAAAGCACCATTACTAAATTACACCAATCCACAATCAACTATCGTAATGGCAGCACAAACTATATCTCATGATATTCAATTTATAGGGCTTTGTCATGAACTCTTATTTGGGATGAGACCTATATTAAAATATTTTAACAAATACTTTGGAATAAAAATCAAAAAATGGCAAGATTTAGACATAAAATACGCAGGAATAAATCATTTTGCTTGGCTAACAGAAATTCTGATGTCAGGAGAAGACTTCTATGATAAATTAAGAGAACATGCTCATCAATTTGTTTTAGATAATTTTAATTCACCAATAAGCGATTACCGTGGTGGATTTAACTTTCATCTTCTAGAGAAATATGGATTTTATCCTTATCCTGGATCACGTCATATCGCAGAATTTCTTCCCGATT
>JBHLRJ010000069.1:0-21318 GCA_048882645.1 Candidatus Thorarchaeota archaeon | reverse complement strand
TCATTTTCAGTAATATTATTGTATTCGCAAAAGGCTAGATATACTCCCGCTATATTATTATCGTCCAAGGTATTTTCATATATTTCGTTATAAAACCCATAGGTTACATATATTCCATATTCATTGCTGTTTGCTGTATTGTTGCTGATATTATTATACTCACTATCAAATAAATTAATCCCATTCTCAGTATTATATACTGTATTATTGCCTATTTTACAGAAATCACTCCTAAATAGAACTATACCACCCATAGTATTATGTATAGTGTTATTTTTGAGAACTATACTTTCACACTCGTCAACATTAACTCCAGACCCGATTCCATATATTACATTATTTTTAATTGAACCATTTGTTGAATTGCTTAAATAAATCCCTTCCTCTGTGCCTGTTGGTATGGTTCCATTCCATAGAATCGTACAACTTTCAATTATAAAATAGATACCATGTGAATTACTGATTTTAATCCCGTCTGCCGAATTCTTTATCCCTATCATGTGATTTTGAATTACATAAGGATTCTGTGAAGTTCCTAGTCCTGAACACCAAACTTGGTTTTTTGCCCATGACCAGTTATTCCAACTTCCAGGAAGGTTGTTAATTGTTATATTTTCATATGTACCAGATATTTTTAGTGTGGGTATCTTCTGATCTTGGGTTAAATTGTTTGTGTTAGTATTTCGAAGGTTACCATGATTAAGGATAATAAAGGATCCTATACCACAAATTAATACGATAAGAAGGATGCTTAATTTTCGAAATTTCGGTTTCATTCTTATAACCTTTAGATAAAATTTATGTAAGGTGATATTATCCCTTTTGATTTATATACTTATAGATTATTTGATGTTTCTTCAGTAATATAAGAAATCCTTATCTAATCTGTTTTAGCAAGATTTTTTACTTAAAGAGAAAATTTAATATTTAAGACATGAATAAAATTCAATAGTAATATAGATTAGATTTGTATAGTGTGATCTCCATGAAAAGAGTCTTTCAGATATTATCAGCAATCATTCTCAGTTTTTTTTTTACTCAAATTGAAATAATTTCAGATGTGTTCTTTTTTTCTAGTGTTGTTGAACCAGGTTGGGGATATTTCTTTTATACGTTCCTAATTTTATTTTCAGGGTATTTCTATATTTTTCTTTTAATCTTTCTTAGTTATGAGTTAAGAAATGATATTAGGGGATTTGATGAAACTAACTTATTAAAAGATCTAGGTTTATCGCTCTTTATAATTCAATTAGTTTTCTTCTTTCTAATTAGAACAGTAATTTGGTTGTTTTTTCCTTCAATATTTCACATATATGAATTAGCTTCTATGTATGTTTCTTTAGGGATAATGCCTGTCATATTTATCCCTCTTTTCTTTTTTGGTGTCAGTAATGAAAGACGCTATGGAAATTATATAACATCGTTTGCCATCCTCTATCTTATTTATTTTATTATATCCTTGTTATACTATTTTTTTATTTCTCCAGAACTAATGGCTGGAGGTAAAGTAACCTTAATAATTGGAACTACGCTCACCACATTGCAGGTCTTATTAATATATTTAGCCGCTGGTTACCTTTTCTTTTTTGGGATTAGAGCTAAATTGCCCCAGTTTATCTTAATAAGCTTTTCTTGGTTATATTATAGTGTGTACCGTCAATTATCAGATTTAATGTCCTCAATAGGTGTATATCGAGGTGAATACGTGTATATGCTCTTAATTATTGTCATCTGTCTTTTAGGTATAATGATTTCGATCCGATATTTTGAATTAGGAAAACGATTTAAAAGAGGTTTACGCATATTCATTAGTCACTCAATCGAAGATTTTAATCCATATCGTATTAAAGAAATCGCAAATTTTCTAAAGAATCAAAAAAAAATTGGAAATGTTTATTTTTGTGAGGAATATCTTACAGGAAATATCGATAAATGGATGAAGAAAACCGTTCAAAAAAGCCAGGTGTTGGTTTTTATTTCTACTTTAAATTCTATTAATTCAAAAGACAGTATTTTTGAACTAAACCTAGCACGAGAAAAAAAATTACATGTAATTCCTATTTTAGGTGTTGAAATGCAATGGGAAGATTTGAAAGAGCTGAACCTTAATAGAGAATTTGGTTCAAACTTTACGCCGATGGATTTTGAAAAATTCTGCAATGACTTATACCAACAAATAGTCAAATTCATTAAAGTTAAAAAAGCAGAACTTATAGAAGAAAAGAAGTAAAACAAAAAGCGTGATAAGTATTTAATCTAAATGTAGATTTTTGTATCAGATTGGAATAGATAACCTTAAAAACTGATACCTTTAAAATATAATACCTCTTCCTTTATTTTATATTCGAAATAAAATCAAGAAAATTCAAAGAGAGTTCGAAATGTATTGTACAGAATGTGGTTTACAAGTCCCAGATGATGCACAATCTTGCCCCTATTGTGGAGAAAACTTAGAAGAAGTAGTAAATATTATCAAAGATAAAGTTATTGTTAGTAAAGAGCCAAGTTTAGATTCAGATATTATTGTATTTGTCGAAGGGGAAGCTACAGCTGTACCTAAGTCCAACATTCAAACCATCAAAATAGTGGTTCAGAATAATAGTTTAAAATCCCTTCCAAATATAAAAGTTCAAATTTCTAGTACACCTCAAGTTAAAGTATTAACTAGAACCAAATCATTTGGTTATTTGAACACTGGAGAAAGAATAAGTTCTTCTTTTGAGATAATACCTCGAGTAGTGGGTACTTTTACACTCGCTGCAATATTAACGTCAGGTAGGGGTCATTCGCTCAAATTCCCAATTGACATTAACATTAAGGCTGTAGATTCAAGGACCGCCCCCATGGAGAGTTCACACCCCGAAGATATATATCCCCCCCCTTCAGGAACAAAAACTAATAACCAATTAATTGCTTTTATCGTTCTAGGAGTAATCGGAGCAATCTTGATGACAGCTGGAATATTAACTATTTTTAGAGGAGGAATCCCATTAAATGGGTCGATAACTATGATAGTTATAGGTTTTATCCTCATTACTATAAGCACAAAGGGAAAATGCTTGTGGGGTCTTTTATTCTGTGCCTATTGTGATTGTAATTAGTTTGAAAATCAACCTTAAGGTTGTATTAAGAAATTTAAATTCATAATTAATTTAACATTAAATCAAGTATAACCAAAAGATTAGAAATGTTTTGTACAGAATGTGGTTCACAAGTCCCTGATGATTCAAAATCTTGCCCTCATTGTGGTCAAAATTTAGAGGAAGTCATAGAACTTCTCAAGGAAACACCCGTCATAATTGAAAGACCAATCTTAAAATCAGAAGATATTGAACACCTCGTAAGTGAAAAACCAGTCTTAAAATCAGAAGATATTGAACCCCTCATAAGAAAAAAACCGGTATTAAAATCTGATTTCGATGTGTTTGTTGAGGGGGAAGCTGAAGCAGTTCCTGCCTCTTCCATGCAAGTCCTCAAGGTTATAGTTCATAATACTAGCTCTAAAACAATTCCGGGAGTAGTACTTCAACTTTCTAATACTACTCAAGTACGAGTAATAACACGTACTAAATTATATGGCGATTTGCTGAGTGGACAAAAAACGAGTTCCTTTTTTAATATACATCCGCAGGAACCAGGAGATTTTCATTTATCAGCTACATTAAAATCAGGAACGGGACACTCATTCACATATCCATTAGAAATCTATATTACTAGTGTAAAATTTGGTAAAATGCCTAAAGCAAGGATAGTTGATAACATACCTAGAACTAAAACTTCTGATAGCATACCTAAAACCAAAAGTTCTTATTCTTATTCCCGTGGGAATGAGAAGATCAAGAAATGGGCTCCTTTTATTATTATAGGATTAACAGGGTTAGTATTAATGATTATTGGAACATCATCGCTTTTTCAAGGTTTGTTTGGAGGAGGAGGAATGAGGATTTCACTAAGCGGGATAATAACTATGATTGTAATTGGATTCATACTTCTTAGTATAGGGACTAAGGGAAGTTGTTTTGGCATGTTTTGCGATGATTGTGATTGTTAGAAATCGATGTAAAAACTAATGTAATGATCAAAAAAATAGAAGAAAAATGGTTGGTCAAAAAAAAAATCCTCAACAGAATAAAAAAATAATAATTAATTGGCTAGCACATCATAATCCAAAACGAGAGGATTTCGATGAGCATGTTTTTTATATACTGAAATATGCAGTTTGTATTGGATGCTTTTCTTTTGCTATTAGTGTTACTGTTGCACTCATTATCAGTAATCTGTTTTATTATTACCTTGTAAGTTTTTTTAGTTTAACAGCAATTCTTATAATATTTTTAATATGTTGGATTCCTTCAATTCTTCAATATGCTACTCAAATTGTAAGAAAAAAACCCATTAAACAACGCGGCTTGAAATTTCTTATTCGATTCCTCTATCCGCTGGGAAGTATTTTTCTAATATTTAAATCACCTTTAATAGGATTTATTTTAGCAGTACCAGCAGGTTATTTAATAATCTATATAAGAAAGATTAAAAATAAGACATTAGCTAATTAAAAAAGATCTAAATTAAAGTTGCAATATCTAATATTTTTAAATCGATCTTATTTAGCTTAAACAATAACAAACAAATTAAAATGAAAAAAATATTGTATTATTATTATGACTGAAGAAGTTGAAATTGGAAACTGTGAGGAATGTGGAAAAGAGATTAATCTCGCCGAAGCTTGGCGAGTAGACGAAAAGTATTATTGCCAAACTTGCTTTGAGAAATTAGATCTCTAAATTTGCTAATGTCAAACATAAAATTCAGCAAGAAATCTCCTAACATTAATTATTATACTTTAAACTATAGTTATATGATCCCTAATTTAATGTAAGTTTGATAAATGTGCCATTTCTTATTCATATTCAATAGATTTGAATGTTAATGTTGGTCTTATATTCTTTTAGTATTTTTTCAATCTCGGGAAAATGACCATATACCATTTCAAGGGGAGGTAGTCTAGTCTGGTATGATTCATGGTTCGGGTCCATGAGGTCGGGGGTTCAAATCCCTCCCTTCCCATGTTCTGGTTAATTTATTCTATTTCTAATGAAAATAAAATATGGATCATGAACATATATAAGACAATCTTAATGCTAGTATTCTTACTAATGCTTTATATATAGCATATTAGATATACAGAGTATATTCGCTTCTAGAAATATGTAAAATTTCTCTCAAATGATTCTCAAATTTGTTTTAAGCATTAATATCATAATTGCTCAATTTCAGCAAGAAATAAATCTATTATTGTGAACCATTTCTGTTTAGTTTCAGAGTCAGAAGTACTTTTTTTGGTTAAATCTTTTCCCATTTTGAGAAATTTAAGTGCTAATTCATAATCTTCTAGAGCTTTATAACAGATTCCTAACTTAACATAGGTTTGATAAATGTACCAATCCTTATTGCCAATTACGGTTGCTTTAGAAAACCTCTTCGCTGCTTCATCGTATTCTTCAAAATACATTAAAATTTCACCAAATGTATCTAAATATATTCCATTTTCTGGTTCGGCTTTAACAAGTTTTTGAATTATTTTTATTGATTCCTCTTTTTCGTCTAAATATTGCAACCAATATGCTTTATAGCAAATAAGGTCATTATCTTTCGGATATTTCTTAATAAGTCTATTAATAATCTCTAATCCCGCTTCTATATTTTGCATTCTTCTTTGAACAACAGCTTTTAATATTTCAATATCTTTTTCATTTTCAGGGAACAATTCAAGTATATCGTCTAATTGTGTTTTTGCTTCTTGGTATTGGTTAAAATAAATTAAAATTTTTATCTTCAAATAATATAAATCAAGGTTTTCTGGATTTGATTTTATTTCTTTATCAATCTCTTTTATCTTTTCTTCATATTGGTCTATAAATTTTTCATTGATTTGCGATTCAAAAATATCTGTTATATTCTGCCAAATTAAACCTTCTAATTTATCATAAGATTCTTTTAATTCTTTTTTAGTTTCGATTTTATAGGCTAAATATTGAATATAATCTGACAAAAATTCTGTTAATGAAGTGTCAAAGTCTTTATGAAATAAGGATTCACAACTCTTATTCACAATCTCATTTATAACTACGTTCAAATTTATAAGATGTGTTTCTCGCGTTGATTCCGAGAAAAGCTTATTTAAATAACTTACCTTAGCAATTTGGCTTTCAGTAATTACACGAAGTATTTTTTCTAGTTTTCCATCTGACTGAAAGTAATATTGTTCACCTGAAGATTGCGGTAACTTAAAAAATCTAAGTGGATATATTTTACCTTCAGAAATTTCGTCAACATAATAGTCAAGAGTTGTTTTTTTGATATTATAGTTTTTAGAAAAATCTTTAGAGGAAACAAAGTTTGGATATCCATCAGGATGATTAATTGAAAGAAAAAGCAAGATTTTATGAAATATCTCCTCATCTTTTAATATTGGCTTCACCTTTTCGTACTCTAATCCTAATACATTATTGAGAAACCTAAATTGTATTTCATCATCGTCAACATTATAATTTTCAAAAAATTTAATTGTCTTTCTGGTAATCTCTTCAATCCGTTTCTTTTCCGCTTCTAAAATTGTTTGTCTGTCTAAAGCATAATTTTGAAGCATTTTTGAGTACTGTGATTTACCTGCGCGTGTAATCACATATTTTCCATCTTCTTTTGCAATAAGTCCTTTTTCTATTAAAAAATTTAAATTTTTTGACAATGAAGATTGATTTATAGAAACAGGATCCTCTAGGAAATCAGCCCTTTTACAATAATTATTATTGTAAACCATCCAAAGAATCCAATGAGAGTAATTTCTTCCATTCTTTAATATTATTTTTGGAGGAAAATTCGGCTTTCTCTTTTTTTTCCTAGCACTAGATAATTCATGAAATGTTTTTTCTCCTTCTGAAGTAATTCTGTAATAGCCTCTTGCAAAATTTTCCACTAAACCTTTCCTTTTTAATGTTTCTAAATGTCGAGAGAGCGTTCCTGTAGGGATACCAAGTGGCTTTTGACGAAAATTTGTCCATTTGCATTCTTTATTGTTCGCTAACATCCAGAGAATAATATGGTCATAATTTGGTTTTTCCAACTTAGAAGGATGATAGATCTTTTCCGGAGGGTATTCTACAGCTCCCATAATTTGAGAAAATTAGATTATATTTTCTAAATTATAGATCAGATTCTTTTCTATTTATATCTTTTTCGTGAAACTTCCAAAGAAGATCGGAACTATCATGGAAATTTCGGAACTACAACTATAAATGGAATATTCAAAGATATTTCTATATGAGAAAAAAAATAAAAAAGTTAAAAATTGGGTGATCGAGACGAATATTGGTATAAAATCCCAAATTTTTTTGTGTTTAACGATTTCATTAATAATATTATCATATTCTTTTAGTTTCGATTGTAAAGTATCAACTTTTTCTACAGGAACCTTCCTTTCTTCTTCAGGTGATTTTTTTGAAAGACATGAAGCAAACAGTTCAATACCAGTTAATACTTGGGATTTAGGTGGGATATCATTTCCAAATCATAACAACATTCTCGGTCGAACAGACCATACTTGTAATGTTGTTTTTATTTTTTTTAGATAAATCCTATTAAAAAAATGTTATTATGGTAGAGGAAATAAAAAATGGAACAAAAAATTATGGAAGGAGATATTGACTCAAAATTTAATGAAATTTTAATCCAACTAAAATTTTTACCCAACCTTGAGTATCCTTGTTCTTTAGGATTAGACCATCCAAGTGTCGAAAAAGTTATACAGATTGCGTTAGAGCTTACGAAAGAAAATAGATTAATAACTTCTGAGCTCTTGTACAATAGAGCAAAAAAAGAATTAAGGATCCCTAAGAGAGGACTTAAAGCTATAATCCAATTGCTTTTAAATAAAAAGATCTTATATGAAGGATCAAGATTTACAAAAATGACAGTATTAAGGAATAAAACTAGAGCATCTCTATTTCGGTTAGTGAACACTTACCCTGGTGCTCACTTTTCCTTTTTAAAAACAAAATTAGCTCAATTCACACAAAATGGAATAGGAGTAGGCCATTTAAATTGGCATCTTGAAATGTTGATGAAATTTGATCTAATTAAAAAGGTGAAAGTGATGAATTTTACCATTTTTCTGCCAATTGGAATTACTAATGAGGAGGGTGTTCTCTATTTTATTTTAAGAGATGATTTAAATAGAAAAATTCTAGAATTCTTAATTGATTATGAATCGGTTAGGAAATCTGACATAAATCAAGGATTGCATGTTAAAAGGGGAAAGATATATTATAGAATTAAAAAGCTTAGGGAATTAGGAATTATCTTAGCTGTTTCTAATGATGAAAAGTATATCTCCTTAAACTCAGAAAGAAAAGATTTACTGGTGGAAATTCTCAATAATATTTCATGTGCCAATTAGAGAAGCCGTTCTATTACGAATAGATAATATCTTAATATCCTCTGCCTCAATTCTTCTTCCATGGATATTTATGATATTTATAAAGTTCCTTTAAAGTTGGAGCTATCATGGAACTATCGGAAGCTCAATTATAAAGAGAAAGATATCTCCATCTTTTCATGGAGATGATAAAATCTAATTTTTAAAAAAAGAGTTGAATAAAAAAAATGACTGAAATTAAAAAACTTACAAAAATTTCACTTATAATTATTGCTATTGTTGGTTTTTTATTTGGAACCATGCTTGTCTTTCTATATGATACAACTTTGAATTTTGAGGGTTGGACAAATCCCTATTACCCAAGATTTTTTGGAGGAATTTGTTATCTAATTACTATATTCGCAATTTTATTGCTTCGCAAAAAGGAATGGGAAGAAATTAAATTGACATTTGCATTTTTGTATGGTTTTGTAATACCGACATTAATCATTGAAATTGTAACAACTATATCAGGTATGTTAGGCTCCACTCTTCAACCTTTGACTGTTCTAGCCTCATTAACAACCACTACACCTTTAATGGCTGTACTTTTAGTACTTGGAATTGTAACGTATATCAGACAAAGAAGCTAAACGTTTTAAAATATAAATTTCTAATTTACTTTTTTTTACTTTTCTAGGATTACGTAGAGAATATCTTTCTAACTCGTAATAAATTTATTCTTATAAACTATTTCTTATCTTCCATTAAGAAAAGAAAGTTCCATGGAAATTTCGGAACCTTAATTATTAATACCTGCTTATCTCAAGATTTTCTTGATCATCATATTGATGATACAATCTCGTTAAAATCTTGAAAAATTTAGAGGTGTAAAAAAATGAAGAAAACAAAGATAATACTACTAGTGACTTTAGGAATCTGTATGATGAGTTTCATACCAGCAGTATTAGGACAAGGAAAAGTCAATATTAGGCCAATTTCGGACTTTATTGATACTAATGCTCTTCCAGGTCTTCCTCCTTTAGCTGGTTGGACGTATCCTAAGGATACTTATGATTTGACCATGGTACCTCATGGGTATCCCCCCGCTGAAACCATCGCAGATTGTAATCCTAAGGGATATGTAATTGAAAGGGTTTTAAAGGATGGAAGAATTTCATATGAAGTGGATTTGCATGTAAAAGGTGCGACAACACAAGTTTACTGGGTTCAAGGGGATTTACAACTACTTGTTTTCGAAGGAGAAATGGATTATTACTTTTCAGCTACTCTAATTGTTTATGAGGGGAATTTTGGTGATGATGTGCCAAATCTTTGGATGATATGGTTCCCAGAACTTTTCGGTATGGATCCTATAGGAGAAGGTACAAGAGCACATATAACAGCAAATGGAACAGGGACATTTACGGCAGCTGCTGAAGAAGTTGGACTAGGTATCTCTGGAGACTCTGTGAAAGTAAAAATTAACCAAGTTGGTATGCTAAAACCAGACGGTCAAATGCTCTGGCCCGTTGAAATAATCTTTTTCCACTAA
Source organism: Candidatus Thorarchaeota archaeon (assembly GCA_048882645.1). Classification (GTDB taxonomy): domain Archaea; phylum Asgardarchaeota; class Lokiarchaeia; order Sigyniarchaeales; family SOKP01; genus Loki-b32. Next base: position 11,350 of record JBHLRJ010000069.1, on the reverse strand, counting down.
AAAGGTCAAAAACAAATAGGCTAGCAAATAAAAGGAATTAAATTATCTTAAATAAAATATAGAAGAAGAGAGGAATTAGTTTAGATATATGGCTATATGGCTTCTTGAATGACCACACCTAAACCAATATTCCTCCATTCTATATATCTTTTTTTTTGGTTTTTAAATTTATGAGAAAATATGCTTTATTGTTAATTCTGCCAAGAAAGTAATACAATAAGCATTAGACTTAAAATGATTATTAGCTTAATATATCCATAAGGCTGTATCCAAATTATATAAAATTATGTCTCATCCAGAGCTAAAGCAATTAACACGAGCGGAAGAACTTGCTGATGCTGGAAAGCTTGATATGGCACTCGAAATATTAAACGATAAAAGCCAATTTGAAGGGCTTAGTTCTCAACAAAAAAGTCACTTTCAATTCCTTAAGGGCTTAGTACTATTATATATGTATAAAAGCGAAGAACTTATTACGTTTGGTGAAGAACTGTTTAGAGAGGGGCAATACTTTAATAATAAACTCCAATCCTTTGATGGATTGTTTTTTAATGCATATGGATTAGCTCAAGCTTATAGGTTTGACGACGCACTTGAAAAGATTGAGCAAGCTGAGAAGATATTAAAAAATTTATCCCAAATACCTCAAAAGGAACTAAAATTAAGAAGAGCTCGTATAAATGTTTTAAAAGGATGGTGTAATATTGATATAGGTAATATAGATTTAGCAGAGAAGCTCTTGGGGGAGACAATAAGGTTAGAAAAAGAACTTGGTAAGACATTCGAAATTGTTTGGGCTAACATAATGATGGGAAGAGTTATGTTTCAAGGTAAAAGTATGTTCGATCTCGCCATAGAATACGCAAATAAAGCATTGTCAATAGCAATGGAAATAAAATTTAATCACTTCTGGATTGGTTTTTGTGAGCTTGGTTTTGGGGTGAGATATAGTGCTATTGGTGATTTAAATACTAGTTTGAAATATCACATGAGGAGTTTAGCGATATTTAAAGAAATTAAAAACAATTGGTTTATCGCAGCCACACTTCTTAATATTGGTTCAATCTATTTTGAACTTGGCGATTATGACCTCTCTTTGAAATATTGGGAAGAATGCCTATTACTTTATGAAATCGAATCTATATCGGTAGAATGGCCTCTAGGTAATTTAATTGAGGTGGCTCTTGAAAAAGGCGATACTGAACTTGCTCAAAAATATTTCAATCAACTGGAGGAATTGTATAGTCAAAAAAAAGATGCAAATATCGTTTTAACCTACCAATCTAGTAAAGCTTTAATGTTAAGTAGGAGCTCTCGAATCCGAGATAAAGCTAAGGCTGAAGAATTATTGAAACAAGTCGTTGAGACAGAAACCATTTGGTTTGATATTACTACTTGCTCATTAGTTTATCTTTGTGACTTACTTTTTGCAGAATTTCAAATAAATAATAATAGCGAAGTACTTGATGAATTAAATCATTATATTGCTAAATTATTAACTATAGCTGAGAAACAACATTCATTCAAACTTTTTTGTAAAACCTTCATATTAAAAGCCAAATTGGCTTTAATAAATTTTGATGTAAAAGCAGCCCGACGATTCCTTACTGAAGCTCAAAAAATAGCCGAAAAGTATGGAATTAAACATTTAGCGATGAAAATCTCACGTGAACATGATGAATTGCTTAAACAAATAAAGATATGGGAGAATTTAAAAGAATCAGAAGCACCTGTGCCTGAACGCTTAAAACAGGCCGGTTTAAACGGAAATATTAGACATATGATAAGAAAACAGATGGTTGAAGATCCAAAACTTTTAGAGGAAGATCCTGTGCTTCTTCTAATTATTTCAGAGGGAGGCATTCCTTTATTTTCCCATTCATTCATAGAGCAGAAATCTATTGATTCAGAAGTTTTTGGGGGCTTTTTAACCACCATTGATTATTTTATCAAGGAGCTGTTTTCTGAGGGACTAGACCGTGCAATCTTCGGAGAACATACACTTATTATGAAATCAATTCCCCCCTTTTTTATTTCTTATATATTTAAAGGAGATTCCTATTATGCTCTTCAAAAAACAGATCGCTTTATAGAACAGTTACAAACAGAAGGTAATATTTGGCAAAAATTAATTAAATATTGTGAAATAAGCCAGGTTGTTTACCTTAAAGATATCCCCTCACTTGAATCTTTGATAACAGAAACATTCATAAAATAGAGGATGGTTTTCTCTTTTTGAAATAGAGGAAAAAGAAATTAATTAAACATTAGACTTAAAATGATAATTAAATTAGTAATTTATAAGGTTATAATCCGAATCATTAGAGTAAATGACTTATCCTGATCTAAAGGAGTTAACACAAGCAGAACGATTGTTTGATGCGGGAAATCTTGATGAGGCTCTCGAGATTCTAAACGATAACCGTCAATTTGAAGGGCTTTATTCTCAACAAATAAGTTATTTCCAGTTTCTGAAAGGTTTAATTCTATGGTATCAGTTCAAAACTGAAGAACTTATTGAGTTGGGGGAACAAATATTTAATGACGGTCAAAACCTTAATGATAATCTCCAATCATTTGATGGCTTGTTTTTTATAATTTTAGGATTATGTAATACAAATAAAGTAAATAAAGCATTAGAGAAAGTTAAAGAGGCTGAGAAATTATTAAGACTTATTTCTAATATATCTGAGAAAAATTTAATTCTAAGAGAAGTACGTATAAATTTGTTAAAGGCATGGATCAATTTGTGGATGGTAAATCCAGATTTAGCAGAAGAATACTTGGAAGCGGTCTTCAATTCCCAAAATAAAATTGAAATTTCGTTTGAATTTGTCTGGGCTAATCTAATTATGACAGATTTGTTGGTTCGAACAAAAGATAGTTATGATCTGGCTATGGAATATGCCAAGAATGCATTGGCACTAGCTAAGGAGATAAAATTCAACCATTTTTGGATTGGTTTTTGTGATGTCCTTTTTGGAGTGGTGAATGCTTCTATTGGAGAGATTGATGCTAGCATAAAACATTCTATGAAGAGTTTAACAATTTTTAAACAAATCAATAGTAATTGGTGGATTGCAAATGTACTAAATAATATTGGATCCTTCTATCGTAATAAAGGAGAGTATGACCTTGCTTTGGAATATTTAGAGGAAAGTTTAAAAATTTGGGAGCAAATTCCGGAATCTATTTTAAATGAAGATTGCGTTCTTGATGAATTGATATCTTTATCTCTTGATAAGGGAGATACTGGACGAGCTCAAGAATATTTTCAAAGATTGGAGATGCTTTTTAATCAAAAAGAAGATAAAGATATCGAATTGACTTACAAATTCAATAAAGCTTTAATGTTAAAACAGAGCTCTCGAATCCGAGATAGAGCAAAAGCTGAAGAATTATTGAAACATGTTATCGAAACAGATTCTATATTTATTGATTTAATTAGAGGCGCATTGGTTCATCTTTGCGATCTACTTCTTTCAGAATATAATGTAAATTACAACATTGAAGTACTTGATGAACTCAATCATTATCTTACTAAATTATTGACTATAGCTGAGAAATCACATTCGCATTTACTTTTTTGTAGAATCTTTCTCTTACAATCCAGATTAGCATTACTTAATTTTGATATGAAAGCTGCTCGGCGATTTCTAACCCAGGCTCAAAAGATAGCAGAGTCATATGGAATAAAACGATTAGCTATGAAGATTTCAAACGAACATGATGAACTACTTAAACAGACCAAAATGTGGAACAATTTAAAGGAATCAAAAGCACCATTATCTGAACGCTGGAAGTTTGCTGGTTTGAATGAGCAAATGGAAAATATTATAAGACAAAGAATGATAGAAAAACCAAAACTTTCAGATGAAAATCCTGTGCTTCTTCTAATTGTATCAGAAGGGGGGATACCTTTATTCTCCCATTCATTCAAAGAGGAGAAATCTATTGATTCAGAAATTTTTAGCGGCTTTTTGACCACCATTGATTATTTTATTAAGGAAATGTTTTCTGAAGGATTAGACCGCGCAATCTTCGGAGAACATACGCTTCTTATGAAATCGATTCCCCCCTTTTTTATTTCTTATATATTTAAAGGTGATTCGTACTATGCTCTTCAAAAAACAGATCGCTTTATAGAGCAGTTACAAACTGAAGGTAATATTTGGCAAAAATTAATTAAATATAGTGAAATAAGCCAGAAAGTTCACATAAAAGATATCCCTTCACTTGGATCTTTAATAACAGAAACATTTATCCCTCAATAGAGGGGATTTCGCGAATTTTAATTTTTAAACTAAATGAACTTTGAAATCCAAAATTCTTTTAGCTAAAATTTTATATTACTCAATATCTAATTTAACATTAAAATATCATATAAATTGAGAAGTTCAAAATCTAGCAATGATTAAACCTCGGGAATTTGGATTTAAGATAACTGTAATTGGAGATGGAGGGGTAGGTAAAACATCTTTAATAAGAAAATATACTGAAGGGGCTTTTGAAAAAGATTATGTTAAAACCATGGGTGCCCAGTTTTCAATATTTGATAAAGACATGAATGGAGATGAGATCAAATTAATATTCTGGGATATAGCAGGTCAAGACGATTTTAAATTTTTACATCCTTTATTCTATAAAGAAAGTAAAGCTTGTATTATTGTATATAGTCTTGAGGAAAATAATTTGGGAACAGACAGCTTCACTCATATAGAAAATTGGTATAATGAATCATATAAGTATTGCGGTGATATCCCTGTTGTTTTATTTGCCAATAAGGTTGATTTGGTAAATGAAAACGAATTAGATAATACTAAAGTTCAAAAAATCGTTGATAATTATAATTTCCTTGGATTTTTTCTTACTTCGGCAAAAACTGGAGAGGGAGTAATAGAAGCATTTAATGCAATTATAGAAAAATTATATTATAGAATTAAAACATTACATTCCGAGGAAGTTAATTCTAAATAACTCACTATACTTCTTTGTATTTTTGGTAATTATTGGTTTAATAAGCTAATTAATTTACTGATCAAACTAATTTATACCCTTGGAACTATTAAATCGGGCTTTGAGAACGGAAACACGTAATTTTTCATATTTTTTGTTATTAATAGTTTAGGATATGCCAAAAATTAATAACCATCCTCCAATAAGTACCTCAAATACAATCGCCATTAAACCGCTGATAGATGATATTGCTTCATAAGCTCTAAGATCAGGTTTTACAAGTTTCATCCCATTAGCGAAGCTAATTAAAATGCTAGTTACAATTCCTATCCATCCAATGAAGGTGAGTGTCAAACCATAGATAACTAATCCGAGAGAGAAAGCGAGTGTACCAACAGACCACCCTATCATTGCACACGCGAATCTCATGCTTTTTGTTTTAAGAATGCTACGATATGAATCCAATAACGAGTTTTTTTCCATATCACTAGTAACTGAGTATTTCTCTGCTAGAGTAAGGATCCCCCAATAATCCTTCTCAATATAAACCTGGATCGCACCTTCTGGTACTCGAAATATGATCAAAACAATTCCAAGCAATATATTATATGGATCAATTACAAAAAACAACATTATTGCAAGTGAAATGACACAAAAATGTTCAAAAAGCGCTAACTCAACGCCTATTTTAAACTTTTTTGGACTTTTATTAAAAGCTATCAGCTTAGCATCTGATTCATAATGCTTTGGTGTTGGTTCTAATATATAACCAAATACTGCCATTAAAATTTGCAGAATTAAAATTGATAGAAAGAAAAAACCAGATAACCTTATTACGATACTCATAGAGATTCCTCCATATTAATTACAACATTTCCCACTTTTTCACCTATTTCGACATACTTGTGAGCTTCAGGAACTTGTTCTAATTGATAACGTTTATCTATGACCGACTTTATGTTTCCTTCTTTAAAAAGCTTCTTGAGATATAATAAATCCTCGATTATTTGCTTTTTACTGTCCCTGTTGCCACTAATATATTTTATACCGGCTTTCTCTGCAAGTCTCTTTTCTCTATTAATCATTGACAGCTTTGGGTTAGCTAGAAGGTAGATCCCATTTTTATTTAGGGTATCTACAAAATTTAAAAATTTACTATTACCTATAATGTCAAATATAATATCCTAAGTCTCACTAGTTTTGGTGAAATCCTCTGTTGTGTAGTCTATCACTTTATCTGCGCCTATAGATTTCATCACTTCTAAACTCTTAGGATTGCCTACTCCAGTTACTTTCGCACCATAGTATTTAGCAAGCTGGATCGCAACAGTACCTATAGTTCCAGAAGCCCCTCTGATAAGAATTGTTTGCCCTTTCTCAATATTTGCTTTTTTAAGATATTGTAATGCCTCAAGTCCACCGAGAGGAATGGTAGCAGCTTCTTCAAATGTCATGTTGGTTGGTTTTATTGTCAGTATATCATCCTCAGGCATACATATATATTCTGCATAAGCACCAAAACGAAAACCGGGAGTTCCAAAAACAGAGTCTCCCTCCTTAAAAAGTGATACTTCTGAACCTACAGATTCTATTTTTCCAGCAAATTCCTGTCCTAATATGGAATGTTTTTTTCTCGGTCCCTTGACTCCTATACCTAGACGCATAACAAACTTTAACCACCCAGAAAACTTAAGACTACGTATCTCACAATCCCCCATCGTAACCGTTGTCGCATGTATTTTTATAAGAAGTTCATCATCTTGAGGAACGGGTTTCTCGACTTCTTTGAGTTTTAGAACTTCTGGGGGGCCGTATTTTGTGCATACTATTGCTTTCATATTCCTATTAAATGATTATAATTATAATTATACCACATTTATTATTACGTTTCCCTTCTTATGACCTTTTTCGACATAGCTATGAGCTTCAACAATCTGTTCCATGGGATAGCGTCTATCTATGACTGTTTTTAGCTTACCATCCTCAATAAGCTCTTTAAGAAAGATTAGATCTTCAGTCTTTAAAGTACCAAATCCTCCTGTATCCTTTATAACATTAAGATAAATTCCTGACTTCTTAAGAGCCTTTTTACCATATGAAGATGAAATTTTTGCAACTGCATCAAACACAACATCGTATTTCTCACCACTTTGTGTAAAATCCTCTTTTGTGTAATCAATCACCTTATCAACTCCTATAGATTTCACCAATTCTAAATTCGAAGTGCTGCACACACCAGTGACCACTGCTCCAAATGCTTTGGCAAGTTGTACGGCATATGTGCCTACACTTCCAGAAGCACCATAGATAAGGACTTTTTGACCATTCTGGATATTACCCTTTCTAATTACTATCAATGCTGTAAGCCCCCCACCAGTAACAGGTGCAGCTTCCTCGAATGACATAATTTCTGGTTTTAATGCCAGTAACCCATCTTCACGTAAGCATCTGTACTCTGCGTATCCACCAAATTTAAAACCAGTGTCCGCAAAAATTTTGTCTCCCTTCTTATATAACGTCACATCTTCACCTACAGCTTCAATTTCCCCAGCTAGTTCCATTCCTAGTATTTTTCTTCTTGGTTTTCGAAAACCTATTAGAAAATGCAACATGAAAGATTGAAATTTGGAATCTGGATGTTTTCCTCGTCGAACTATCGTATCCCCTATTGTTACTGTTGTTGCATGAATTTTCACGATTACTTCATTGCTTTTGGGAATGGGTTTTTCTACCTCCTGAATATGGAGAACCTCTGGAGGCCCATATTCTGTATATACAATCGCTTTCATATAGATGACCTTAACTCAACACCTTTTGTTTCTATCATGAATTTATATACTACGGGTATTATAATTTGCAATAGGATCAGAAAAAGAATAAATAATACGAATAATGAAAAATAATAGGTCATTATACTAGTAACCAGTAAAGAAGTAGTGCCTGCTATTGTTCCCATTAAAGATTTTAACCCCGTTCCGGTTCCTCTCGCGTTCGTGGGAACCAATTCGGTGGTGATGATACTAATAAGAACCCATGACCCCCATATTGCTATATTGATCATAGATTGTCCTACGCATGCTAAAATTAACGCAATACCTGATATATTAGTACCAAAAAGGAAAATTAAGGCTCCTATTGAGAAGATTATTACAAATGCGTATAATAATGGTTTTCTTCCTACTTTATCTGCCAAAATTCCTGTTGTGAGAAATCCTCCTGCTATTGATGGTACTAAAATGAGAATTACGATGCTAATACCACTCTCAGTTAAATAAGGACTTTCAGCCAAGTATAGCTCTGCCAATGAATAATATACAGAATTCAAGGACCAAAGAAAAGCAATAATTAATACTGCAAAATACGCTTTTTTATTATCCGATTTAAAAATTATCTTGAAGTTTTCTTTCATTGTATGAGATCTCTCTCTTGTAAGCAGGTCCTTTTTAAGATCTTCATATTTTGAAGTCTCCTTGATTGTCGTTAGTACTATAATTCCCAAAGGAATTCCAACTATTATAGAAAAATAAGTCATTCCTCTCCAAGCGCCTACTGGAGACGTCTCAGTAATAAAAATTGAGCGAAAAACTGCCATTAATAATATACCAATCATTCCACCAATTAATGGTATATTTGTCCAAAAGGCTCTTTTTTCTGAGGGAGATTCCTCTGAAAGATAAATCAACCATATGTCTGAACCAACGAAGGTAGTGAGGAATAGACGAAATATCGTATATTCAACAATAGTTCTCGATAAAAGAATACCTAACGACGCTGCTGCCATTCCAAAAACAGATAAAACTAACAAAAATTTCCTTCCAATTTTGTCTGATAAATACCATATGAAAAACACAATATAAGATCCCAAAGTCGTAATAGATATAGCAAACGTATAAATTGAATTCGCTACATTTATCGGGTAAGAACCTAAAAATTCTTCAGCTACTTTAGAAGGAATTGCAGCACTGTAAAATTGAGTATAATTATCTAAAATTAACACAAACATTAAGATGATTAACAAGTATCTAAAATAACCTTTACTTCTTCTTGTTAGATTTTCATTTTTCTGATCCATTCTTTTTACACTTTACTAAATTGAATCTATACTAACTTCAACATGAGATTCAATTTAAAAATACTGAATTGTTATAAAAAAAGGTTTGATTGTAATCGCAACACTCGATAATTCCTCAGTAATTAATAATCTCTAAACTTACACTACGAGGAAAATAGTATATTTTTTCGTCAGACATTTTGAATTAAGCCGGTCAGGATTTTTAATCTAATAATAAAAAACTTTAAAGTAAAAGTTGAATATTTATATATCTAAATGAATATAGCTTAAGTAATGATTTTTATGCCAAAAATTGTATATTGACATATTTCTTTTATTTAATCATTACAAGTAATTGCAAAATTTCAAAATTTAATTCTTAAACATGATTATTTTATGGTAAAAGAATCAAAATCAGAACTACTTAAGAAAATACAATCTGACTATCATAAAAATTTGAGAGAATTAGAGTCAAAACTCGCTGCAGCACACAATGAATTAAGGCAAGTAGAACGAGGAATACAACATGAATCAAAAAAAGTTTTTGGACACTCCAATCTTCCTGAATTAAAGACGAAAAAAGTTGAACTAAATGGTTCAATTTTAAAACTTAAAAAAGAGATCCAAAGAATAAACAAAGAAAGGAAGAAACGAATCAAAAAACTAAGAAAATCTTGAATATTTCATAATAAAAATAAATGGATTTTACCTATGTGATAAATTTGTGTTACTTTTTTTGTTTTAATTCTAATGAATGACCACAATTTCTACAATTATAACCCTCTCTTGTCTCAAGAATATCTATAGATTTACATTTATCACATTTTTTTTCTTCAGGGATAATAATTGAGTGATCGTTAAGATTTGGTTGGTTTGCACTGTTACCAGAAAATAGAGAGGTCTTCTTTAATGGAGGTTTTGCTTTCAGTTTCGAAGAAGATCATATTCTCCTGCTAGATTATGGACAATTTCAGAAAGTAGATATTCCACATTGATGGAAAAAAAAATTTAAGTTGATTATTTAAGTTGCTTTATTAGTATTTGCAATTATAGCTTCAATTATTTGAGGTTCTACTTCAGGGGGAAATGGGAGAGAGTGTCCCATACCATCTATAAGTAATAATTCTGCACCAGGTATTGCATCAGCAGCATCTATTCCCCCTTCTTTTGGAACAAGAAGGTCTTCTTTTCCATGAATTACTAGAGTTGGAACCTTTATTGATCTGAGTCTAGACTTTATATTACCAGCTGCTACGATTGCTAACATTTGACGCTCTACACCCTGTGGATAGAAACATCGATCATATGCTTTTGTAAATAATTCACGTGCTCGTTCTTCTCCATAAGGAAATGTTCCATACCTCAGACGCTCACGTCTAATACTTTCTTCAATATTTGCCTCACGTTCAGTTGGCATAGGTTTAAATATTTCTTGTTGAAATTCTGGTGTTGGATAGAACTCAGGATTTCCAGTAGAACTCGCTATTGAGGTAAGAGTTAAGACTCGAGTAGGATGTCTAATTGCAATTATTTGAGCAATCATTCCCCCCATTGAAACTCCACAAATATGTGCTTTATCAATATTTAAATGGTCTAATAGACCAACTGCATCATCTGCCATGTCATCTAAAGTATATGGTATATCAACATTTTCTCCCATTGCTAATTTAGAATATATTTCTGGTATATTCAGTAAATCCACATCTTCAAATTTTGTTGATAACCCTACATCTCGATTATCAAATATAATAACATAGAAACCTTGGTTCGCTATAGTTTCACACATCTCGTCTGTCCAATTAATCATTTGAGCTTCAAGTCCCATAACCAATAGTAAGGGTTTTGAGGAAGGGTCACCAAATGTGTCATACTCAAGTTCAATATTATTTGCATGTGCTCTTGGCATTTTACTAACAGTTGATTAAACTATGAAAATAATATGTTTGATGAAAATTAACACTTTAAATTAACTTTATGAATAAAATTAGAGAGAAATAAGCTATTATTTTTAATTGTAGTTTATCAGCTTATCTGCTTTTTCTGAATGAAGTCGATAAGAAGGTTTTTGCCAATCGTAAACACATCGATGGTCTCAGCAATTTTTTCTATTTCATTTTCAATCTCCAACACCTGCTTCTCGATTGCCTTACCTATTTTCTATAAAATTTCTACAAATCCCTTGTTACCATCAACTCTAATCATAGTTCCATTCTTTATCACTTCTAATTCAGAAAACGGGATTTTATCCACGATAGGGAACTTTAAGTTAAAGAAGACATCAGCAATTACTGCACCCGAACTCATTAACGGCTCTCCTTCTGCACAAATAATTGCTTTTGGTCC
>JBHLRJ010000068.1:3439-21704 GCA_048882645.1 Candidatus Thorarchaeota archaeon | reverse complement strand
CTTTAATTCTGTCCATGTTGAATTAAGCATAGAGGAAACGAAGGCATTCATACTTCCATCGGGGGGCATGACTAAATCAACAGATTTCTCGTGGCGGTATGAATGATCCGCACAGGCACAACCAAAAGCAGAGAACGCTGGAGCCCATTCAGGTATTAAGATGTCTTCAAAAGCTAACCCACTTGAATACCCTGCAGCATGTAATGGCCCTCCACCACCAAAAGAGATTAATGTATAGTTTTCAGGTCTAAACCCTAATCCCTGTATCATTCCATTGAGATGATTTTTCATGTTAATTTCAATTAAATCTAAAGCTCCTCTAGCTGTGTCGTATGGATCTGCACCAAAGGGCTCAGCAATTTGGTCTTTAATGTATTTCAATGCTCGATCTTTATTTAACTTGATTTTACCACCAAGAAAATAATCGGGATTAAGGTATCCTAATATTAAGCTACAATCAGTCATAGTAACTGTTTCGACACCCGATTCTTCATTGCATACCCCAATTTTATATCCTGCGCTTTCTGGGCCAAATTCCAGTCTACTAGAAACATCATTATACCTAACATACATTCCTGTGCCAGCACCTATTGAATCTAGAGCAATCATAGGAATATTCAGAATAAACCTTCCGAGAGAGCTCTCCCATTTTGTTGGGACATATTTCTCCATTGTAAGTCCCACATCGAAAGATGTTCCTCCCACATCTGAGGATACAAGATTTTTTATCCCATATTTCTCAGCAATGAATTTAGAACCAATCATACCTCCAATAGGTCCTGATACCATTGTTGGAATGAGTGTTTTATGATAAGGAGATATTGTACCGCCGTAAGAAGTTAGGATTCTAAGAGGGGCTGGAACTTTTTTCTCTTTGAATTTTTCTGCTATACTTATTAATTGCTTTCTTGAAGGTTCCGCTGCATACTGTTCGATTATTATAGCATTAAGTCGTGGTGTTTCCCCTCTCACAGGATTATGGTCACTTGAAAGAATAATAGGGATTTCTCTACCCTTTTCTTTCATAACCTTTTTAGCAATGGTCCTTACTTGCATTTCATGGCTGGAATTCATATAAGAGCATAATAAACAGACACAAATACTGTCTACACCCATATCTATCAACTCACCAACCACCTTTTCTACATCATCTCGATAAAGAGGAATCAACTCATCTCCCCAAAAATTAATTCTCCCTCTTACTCCCTTTATTTGTTTTCGGGGAATTAGGGGTTCTGGGTGTTCATGTTCCCTTGCATGCAACCTCCCTCCATAATCAAGCCATATCCAACATTGTAATGCTCTGCCTAATCTATGGAGGTCTTCAAATCCCGCATTCACAATAACACCAATATTACTATTCCCTTGACGTTCTAAAAGTCGATTGATCATCGCTGTTCCTGAATAAACAAGAGCTTCAATGGATTGAGCAGAATCTTCTAATATTATTTCCCATTGGGCCAACGCATCATCAATTGATTTCAAAATCCCTTCAGATTCGTTTTGAGGTGTTGTTTGTGCTTTTCCTATAATAAAAATTCCATCTTCATTAATAATAAATGCATCGGACATTGTACCTCCAGTATCAAAAGCCATAGCAGAGAGGTTTTTTTTGCTCGATATAATTTTCACCATTTTTTATTAAAATTTCAATTAGATTTAAGATAATTTTAATTCATCTTAACTTTATAAAAGATTTCTATTTATTTGTAATAATTAAATTACAGAGAGTTTAATTATCAATTATCCGACTTTTATGTTTTTGAGGAAACGTTTATATACACTTTTAACTTATTAATTAACGGCAGTACAAAAAAACACCCTCTCTATTATGGGGTGAATATGGAGAAACACGTATATTCACAGTACTGTATAGGATAATAATATCGTTAGTCTTAAACGAAGTACATGTGATACACGAGACAGGAAAACAACTAGTATTCCAAAATGAATGGATTTCTATATTCACTCCTCTTAACCATTTTCAGAATATTTGATTTACAAGACACATTTGAGATTTTTTTATTTAAGAACTTTTCCGGTTTCAAGGTACCAAAGAAACAAATCTAATTCAGCCAAGTTCAAGTGCAGCTTTTTTCCTATTCCTTTTAGAATTTTCTCAATTTCTAAATAGTGTTTTTTAGTTAGCGTTTTTGGTTTTTTAATTTGTTGATATTTTGCTAGGAGATCTAAGATGTGAAAATCTATTATAGCATACTCAGTAAACCCAATATTTCTTAAGAAATGACTGGCTTCTTTATACCCTATTCCTTTAATGTTTTTAACTAACCATTCTCTTAATTCGAGATGATTGATCCTACTATTAATAAGCGTATGCAATTCCTCTTTATATTGCCGTGCTTGTACGATATATTTAGCTCTAATATTAGGAAAGCGGTATCCAAAAGATTTTAGAGCTTTAGCTAACTCTTCTTCAACTAAATCATGAAATCCATCAGCAGCCAATTCTTGTACCTCAATACACTTTTCGGCACTACAATTCGCTGTCATAATGCAGAAGCAGAGTTCCTCAAACATTTTCTTTTTGGTACTTTTTTTAATTAAGCTAAATTCGCTAATTCGGTTTTTAATAACTTGTTTTACTTCAGATTTTTGAAGATCACGGATTAAAGAAAATAATTCTTGCATCTATTCGAATAATTTATCTTGATTTATATTATAAATTCTTTCTAAAAATAAGCATGTTAAAACTAGTATATATTGAATTGAATAATATCCGAATATTATAATAGAAAATAAAAAAGGACGATGATATAAAACCTAAAAAATAAAAAAAATTTACACACAAATTAATTGCTGAAAAATTTAAGGTGTAATCCCCTTACACGTAGAATAAATCCAATAAAACGTAAACTTGTGCGAAATAAAATAACATAAAATTAATGAACTAAAGGGGCTTAAAAATAATTTTTATGTTTAAATATCCAGAGTAGAACTGTGAATTAAGCAGATAATGAATACTGAAGATTTTGAGATAGACTGCTATTTGAAAATACTTAACTATTTTCAAACAGAGCACCGAGATAGAGAAAAAACCGAAATTTGGAAAAGTAAGGCTTTCATTAAGTTAATGGAATTTTTAGACCAAAAAAAAAATAAAACATTTGTTGCCAATGCAATAATATTGATTCTCTCTTTGTTCGAGGATATTCCTCCCGACACATATAATAATCGTGGAGTAAATGTTAATCGTATTTCTGCAAAAGATAGACAATTAGTAATCGCAGATTTAAAAGAAGAATTTCTACCTAATTAGTAGTGCCAAATGTTTTTTAAAATTAAAAGTATAATTTTAGAAATTAAAAGTAATTAACTCAAAACATTTATTTAAATTTATAAAATTTCATTGTTATTACATAAAATATAGTGATTTTCTAACATTAAACGGGATAGAAATGAGTCATAATAAAAAGAATTTTGATTTAAAGAGGATACTTTTTTTTCTCTTTATCTGTACATTGTTATTCTTTCCAACAATATTTATTAACACGAATTCAAGTATTTATTTCTCTTCAAATGAAAGTATATCTTCTGACAACAATAAGATTTTCAAAAATGAATTATGTGTTGCTAAAGGTGATTCAATCTTGCTACAAGGAATCGAATCTCCTTTGAAAATTACAGAAACCGGTAATCTTTATAAATTTAATCAAGGTATTTCTGCATCAAGTCAAGAAGAAGTGAATATTTCTTACTATTTAGATGATGTACACGATTGGAAAGTCTCAGAAATTCAAAATTCAATACGAAATATTCAAGACACTAGAGAATGGGTTAATAATAGTGATTTCTTACCAATCATAACTTTTAGCAAAAACGTCTCTGGGAAAGAAAGTTCTCACAATTATCAACCAAATAGAGGACGACTTCAAACCTTAGATTCAATTATTGCTGAACCAAACACAATTGCGATGAGAGTCCATTTCACAAGATTTGAATTTGAAGATGGTTGGGATTATTTTTTAATGGAGGATGAAAATAATACGCTAATTTATGTTGAAACTGGAAATAAAACTGATTATTATTCACCATGGATTTGGGGCAGTGAATTAAATTTCTATTTTGAATCGGATGGAATAATTCAATATTGGGGATATAAAATTGATTTTTATGAGTTTATTAATGCAAGTTCTAATTTTTATATAAATTCTCCCTCATGGGAGGGTAATAGCATATCATCTACAAGAACAACTTATGGAAATGGGAATGTTGATGGGGTAGACAGCATGTTTGTAGCGCTATATTCGGAAGTATCTCAAGATACTCCTCCCCAATATGATGCGACTTATTATGAAGGAGATTTTGTGGAATTATATCAAAATATAACAATCCCTAGAGGAAGAGTTATTGATGCATATATTAGTTTTGATTATTATGCTGAATTTACTATGGATTCTAATGAAAATTTTATATATTGTGCTATAAATAATAAAAGAATATACTCAAAAGGTATGGCAGATGTTGTAGATTTAGGAAGAAAAGCATGGCACCATACTGGAAAGATAAACATAGATTTATGGTTAAATACATCAAATATTTTTGACAATATTCAAAATAACAATGATTTTAACATATCAGTTGGCATTATGAGTGGCGCGTCTGTAACTTACAGTGGATTTGACGATCGATTTCAACAAGTTTTTTGGTTCGATAATCTATCATTAGAATTGACAACTATCGCAAATTCGACTCAAAATGATATAAATCTTACTATAAACAGTGAAATTCTTACTGATGGTAGTCAATGGGGGTTTTCTTCTCGAAATTTTACTGGTATATGGGAAAATAATCCCCTCATCTTAACTTTTCAAACAACCTCCCCATCTTTAAAATTTGATTTAGATACAATTTTATATGGATTTCATGACACACAAACCAAAATTGGACAAACTATTCAAGAAGGAATTACCTATAAAATTTTGGAGAATGGCTCCGTGTATTGGGAGTTTACTCATAACTTTTATATGCCTTCTCAATATGCCGATTTTGAATTTACAATTAGTAAACCAACTAACTGGGAAATTACTTTAGTATTAGATCCTACACTGCAATCAGTTCCATACGAAGGAGGGAATTATGGAGATACGTATTTAACAGTCAATACCAGTTACGCGATATATCCTGGTTGGTGGTCATTTTTAGCATCTTCTCCTAATTATATAAACATTTCGAATACTGAAATGTACAAACAGGGCCAGTGGGGAGAAACTACTTTTTTAACAGGAGAAACTACAAAAATTAGGACTCAAATTAATTATAGCAATGAGATCCCTTCAAATGTAGATTTATCAACAGCCAATTTAACTATTTATGACCCAACAGGCTCTATTTGGTATCAGGAAAGTATTGCTCCTTATTCAAATGGAACTGTTATTTTTTCTGAGATAATATTTTCTGCAATAAACACAACTGGAGGACGGTATAATTTTACAATTTTTTGGAGCAACGGAACTTCTGTGGGAGGTATTAAATCAAACTTTATCATCAATCATCAAAGTTCATTAATATTATTTAAGCCAGATGACGCGAAGCTAGATTTAAGAACGGAGGGTTTTGTAGGGGATATAATTCCAATTAGAGTATACCTACAAGATATTGAAAATAATCAATCAATATCAAATTCAATTATTTCCTACAATTGGACCGATGGAATCCACCTTTTTAGTGAATCCGCTTTAGGAATTTATGAAACAGTGTTAGACACTGCTGATTTGCTCTCTCGCGGTCTATATAATATAATTATCAATTCTTCAAAAATAGGCTTTCTTCATAGTAACATTACCTTAGAAATAAATTTAGGTGAAGAAACAAATTTACAGGTTCTTGAATCTGAATACAATATAGAACTTCATGCTAATACTACAATAAGGTTTAAATTTACAGATTTTGATGGTGATGGCATTGATGGAGCTTTGGTAGACATAGGTATTAGCGATAGCTCTTTATATTCAATTTCTAATTTAGGAAATGGCATTTATAACATTGAATTTAGCACTTTATTTATCAATGAGACAGGGATTTATCAATTGAGGATTAATTTCTCCGCAGTGGCATATGAACCTCAATATTATATTTATCAATTTCAAATAATTAAACAATCAGTGGAATTATCAGTATATATAAATTCTGAGCAGATTAGCGAGAATTCCTTAAGACAACTTACATTTAATGAAGAAATCAATATTTCAGTGAGAGCTATTTCCATATTAGAGCAAGAATCTCTTACAGGTGGAGTGATAAGCTGTATAGGTGAACTTTTTACTAAAAATCTCACAGAATATGTAAATCATTGGTTTAACGCTACAATTCTATGTTCATCTGATAATTTTTCTTTGGGAATAAATATCATATACCTTCAATTTGAACATCCCAATTATCGAACTGCTACTTTTGGATTTCAATTATTAATAAATCAAGTCAAAATTAAAGTTAATCCACTTAATTTCGAGGATCCTATATATGCTGGTATTGGTGACAAAATTAGTATTCAATTTCAACTACTAGATAACAATACTAATGATTTAGTCGTGAATGCTTCCGTATCTTATTCATGGGCATTTGATGTAGGAGAGGAAATAAATGAAACAACCCCTGGAACTTATCAATTAGATATAAAATTAAAGGAGAATGTAAGAGGAAGTTACAAATTTGAATTGATTATTAGACCAAGAGGTTCGATTTATGAGTCAACAAAATTTTCTTTTTTAGTCATTATCGGAGAACCTATTCCTCCGCAAGATAATTTCCCGAGTCTTTTTCTTTGGATAATTATCGGTGTTTTGGTCAGTGTAGCATTTGTGTTAGGGATTTTAAGTGTGAGATCTTATGTAATTCTTCCAAGGAAGAGGAGAAAGGGAGCAGAATTATTATCTAAGACTCAGAGATTCAAGGACATGATAAATATACAAGCAATTGTTGTAATTCATAGATTTAGTGGAATACCCATATATTCTAAAAGCTACTCGATTTTAGAGAGACATAAAAAAGAATTGTTCTCAGGATTCATACAAGCGATAACTACTATTGGAGAGGAATTTACTGAGAAAGAAGTTAGTAAAGCGAGTACCGAAGATGTAGCTGAGGGTTATGGTATTGAGAAGATCATTGAATTGGATTTTAAATATTTCTATTGTCTCATTGCGGATAAAGGAGATGTGAGGGTTGTTTTTGTACTTAAAGAAAAGTCTTCAGAAAGATTAAAAAATCAGATTTCGAGTTTGATTTCTGCATTAACTTTAAAACTTTCTATTGATTTAGATAATTGGGATGGATCCTTAGACACTTTTGAAAAATTAGTTCCACCTATTATAGAAGAATATTTTGAGTTGTATTATAAAGGTTCATTTACACTTTCCGAAAGATTAGATCTTATAAAAATTAGGAAAGAACGAGACTTATCCAAAATGGAGATTCGTGTATTAAACGTTGTAGAATCATTATTGAAACGATATAATAATGTAATTCAATTAAATTATATCATTGAAATGGTGAGTGAAGAAAATAAGGATCTTGTAATGGAAGCAGTAGAATCTTTATTAGTACGCAAGATGATTGTCCCGATTGATCAATAAGACTTAACACAAACATTCATATTTTAATAATCTTTTTTTTTATTTCGATGGTTACTGTTAAAGAATTAAGATTTGGCTGTACCAGATGCGGGAATTGTTGTACAGATAAAAGTACTATCGTGAACACTACTTACTTTGATATTATACGAATAGTTTCTGGATTAAACTTAAGTATTGAAGACACATTTGAAGTTCTTGGCTTTTATCTTTTAGATCAAGAAATGAATGATTATGAACTTGAAAAGATGGTAATATCACCAGTTAATACTGAAAAAGGTTTAGCATTTATGGGGCTTATTAAAAATCACGATGGTATTTGTTTTTTTTATGATTCCGTGAAGAAGAAATGTTCGATTTATTCATTAAGACCCGGTTTTTGTAAAACTTTTCCTTTTTCCTTTAAGGAAGTAGAATCTGAGGGTTCTAAAAGGAAAATTGAGATTTTTTATACTGAAAAAGGGAAACAGTACTGTCTGGGAATCAATAGCGATTCTCCAATTATTGATAAAGATTATTGGGAGGACTTAGCAATAACTATTTTGAGTGAACTGAAAAAAAATGAGATTTTCATTTCAAAATGGAATGAATCAGTTAAAATGGGAATAGTTAAACCAACTGTTAGAAGTTTGATCGAAAGAATTTTTAAGTTAATTATTTAGACCTCTCAATTCAACTGTGTCAAATAGATTCATTTCTTTATTAAATGTTCAGGTTTATATCGTGTGCAAGCTAGCAAAGCCCAGTACAATATTTTCAATTCTACTCTAAAAGCTAATTTGTCAACACGCCAATTAAAATCTCTGTTAGGATTATCGAGGCTAAAATACTCTGTTGATGTAATGATAAATTTAAGCAAACTTCCACATAACCTTGATTCTTGATCTTTCAAATTCAGTAAATCCAGAACTAATAAAGTTCTAGCAGAATCGGAGATTAGATCAGATATCGAACCATTGACAGTTAATACTTTTTTCAATTCATCAATATAAGGATCTTTAAAATTTTCAAGGCTAGACTTACTATCTATTAGTTTTAGCAAGGATAAATGATAGAAAATATCTAATCTTGGATTAAAATCCTTCAAATTAACAATATTTAAATTTAATAATGAGTTTGAATAATGAAGTTTGTTTGGAGTGATCAACTCAGTTCTTTTAAGAAATATTAAGCAAAATAGTAAGTGAAAATTAAATTTCAACTTCTCTGGAATAAGAAATTTTAATTCAGATTGTAAATATTTATCGATGCTATTAAGATCTACGATGTTTACTTTACTTAACATATTCAATTCTGATAATATAGCAAGTCCATAGAAGTTACTAATCGAATCAGGAATATTATTTTTTGAAACGCTGAATACTTTTTCACTAACAAAATTATTCATTATATCTATAATTTCATTAGGTGTAAAGGGAGATTCTATATTAAGCATTTTCAAAATTGATATGAAATAAAAGAGATTTTCAAGATCAAAGAAATCTAAATTTACGACTTTTGAATTGACTAAGTTACCGGTATTAATTTTAAATTTATTAACAAGATCAGGATGAACTATTGGTAGGTTTCCCAAATTACCAAGAAAACTTTCTAGCCTTTCTTCTCTTTCTAGGGTTGGTGCGGGAGGAAGAGATGCTTTTAAATTTTCATTTGCTGAAGTTAGCGGTGTCTCAATGTTAGATTCTTGGGTCTCCGATGGAACACTCTGATCAATCTCTTTTTGCAACTGGTCAATAGAAGGTTTTAGTAACTCTTTTTTAGGTGTTTTTAGAGTTTGAATTGCTTCTTGTTTTGCTTCCTCTAGTTGGGTTAAAATATCAGATTCTCCAATTTTTTTTTTCTCTATTTTAACAGCTTTTTTATCTTTTTCAAGTTTTGTCTTAGCTTTTTTTTTTGGTTTTCTTTGAACTGATTCTATTTTAATAGATAAGTCTGAGAATTCCAAATAATTTTCAATTCCAGGTGATGTAAGAAACTCTTTAGCTTCTGCTGATTTGATGTTTTTCTTTTTAAAATCCAGTAGTGTTTCAATAAAATTTTTGGGGAGTAATTTGAAAAGCTTCAGAGTTTCAACTTTTTTAGCATCTAAATCATTTAGATATTCAATTATGATTTCAAACAAGACTTTATTGATATATTTTTTGAGATATTCTTCAAGATATGATTCATAGGTAAGGAATTCAGGTTTATTGTTTCTTACTTCCTTCTGAAAAGTTGTTTGAATTTCTGAAACTCTATTTATAGATACCCCTATAGTGTTCAATCCTGTTTTTACTGCTTTAAACATTTTAGTCAGAGTGTCTTCTTGGGCTTCTTTACTATCGCTTGAGAGCTCTTTCCTTAAATCAATATTTTTGTATGAAGTAAGGTCCTTTAGATAAGAATGTGTTTTATCATAATACTCTAAAATTTCACTTCTTAATGCTGTTAGAAATTTAAGGAAAAAATTAGCTCTATCTTCCATTTCCCGATTTTCTTATTTAATCACTAGTATATATTGAAAATTATATATCAGTAATAACATTTATTTTTTATAAGTAAAGTAAATCAATTTCATTTCAAAAATCTCATGGTGGGTCATAGTTTTAACCATATTGCTAAAGACTATCATTCAAAACGGAAAAAGCCATGGAGGCCCCTCGAATTTTTCTTAGATTACTTAGGAAAAAAAGGATTTAGATTTAGAGGAATCTCTTTAGATCTTGGAGCAGCTAATGGGCGGAATTTTAAAATAATTGGAACATTCCCCAAAAAAGTAATTGGTATTGATATATCTCTGGAACTGTTAAAAATTGCTAAAGAAGATTTGAAAAATCCCGATCTTTATTCTAGGGCTGAGTCAATTCATATTCAAATCCTCCAGGCAGACATCAGGTATCTCCCAATAAGGGAGAATTCGATCCACAATATATATTCCATAGCAACAATTCATCATATCAAAAACAAATCTGAGCGAAAAAACCTAATCTCTCAAATAAATAGAATTTTAGTCAAGAATGGTAATTTAATAATAACTGTGTGGCGTAAATGGCAAAAAAAATACCGAAGTTATTTTCTGCTTGACTTTATTAAAAGGATCATTAGTTCCAAGCATATCGAGCGGCAAAAAATGGCAGGATTAAGTGAGTTTGGAGATAAATTCGTACCGTGGACTTTATCCGTAAACGGGAAGGCCTATAATCGCTTTTATCACTTTTTTTCGAAAAAAGAGATAATAAAATTGTTAAAACCTTTTCAAATTAGAGATCTTAGATTAACAGGTGGTCCAAATAATAGAGATAATTTTTTCATTTTTGCCCAAAAATCGAAAGTTAATGACAATTAATTGTTGTATACGATTTCAGAATATATGGTTTAAAGCTTTCAAACATGCTTTCTATCATAGACGTATGGATATTTATTAGCCTTTCTGTTATATCACAATAAAAGATTCCATGGATCACCCTTTCGACGTAATACCTTTTCCTCATCATTTTACGTCGTTGACCATACCAAGTAGTGAATTCATGACCCATTAACCAATCTTTTTCTTTTTTAGTAACAACCAGACCTATTGCATTGTATATATCGATGCTACTCTCAACTTCTTTATAGTAAAATAAATTTAATCTGTCTCTTTTTTCCCATGCTATTTCAATCTTGGAATCAGGCCCCCATATTTCATCATATTCATTTTGAGAATGGAGGAGAATTCGTCCACTATTCTCATCTCCTTCAAATTCTATTTCTTTAAACCAAATTGGCATTTTATTAATGGTTAAATTTCCTTCTTGTTTGTCATAAGAAAAATAATTATATTCCAATTTAATCTCTCATGTATATTTTCATTTTCATAATTTAACTTACATCTAAGATAAATTTAGTATTTATAAAACTTCTGTTATTTGAAGACAATCATAAAATAAGCGAAAAGTAAGGGATAAAGAATGTGAAGAAGTATTTATATTATTTAATTAAATCTTTACCTTCTTCAATCCATTTTTTTAATCTATCAATAGAAACACCTTTAATTAGAGCTGCTATCTCATCAGGATCTTCTTTACATAACTCTTCTATATTGTTTACGCCAATGTCAATGAATTTTTTTGCTGTGGCAGTACCTAATCCAGAAAGCTCTGTGAGTGGAGTTCCTGATGGCTCAATCTTAACTTCTTCAATTTTTGTTGGTTTAGTTTTTTCTTTTTTTAACTTTGGTTTTGGCTTAGCAGCTGGTTTTTTAGGAGCTTTCTTAACAGCTTTTTTGGGTGCTACTTTAAGTTTTTCTTTTTCTGGTTTAAAAGGAGTTCTCATCTTCTGTTTTTTAACAAAAGGTTCTCTCTTTTTGCTTTCTCTTTTCGGTTTTTTTAATTCTTTTAATTTTTTAACGTTTTCTGGATATGAAGATTTTCTCATATAATCGATTTTAATATTAAGTCGCTTTATTTGAGTTATATCCTTTCCTGCTTCTTTAATCTCACTTAAAGAAAATCCTACTCCTTTTCTAATATGCGATTTCTTAGAGGGACTTTTCACTGTGGCAATTGGTTTTGGCTTACTTTCCATCGCGATCACATAATCAGTATACATATATTTCTAGTGTAATATGTAAAAATTAAGACAACTTTTATTTTTTTCTCTTTAAGTTAAGTCTCTCAATTCAATATCAAATATTGAATGATATAAAATACTTTATTTAGCAATATTTTAACCGTTATTTAATTAGCTGCGAATTAATTTAATTTATATATTAATAACATCTAATTGCTCTAATTTTTTTAAGATCTCATCAACTTCTTTACGTGATTTATTCAAGTTTCTTGAAATCTGTAATGGAGAATTACTTCCCGTACATAATAAAGCAATTTCAAAATCATCGTTATTAATCATTCCCATTGATAAAACCTTCTCTAATACATTTTTTGCTACAAGTAATTTTGGAAATACTTCAGCAATCTTCCCACCAATTGTTAAATTCTCAATATCAGCATTTAAAGTTTGAAATCTACTTTTTTCTGATGTTGCTCTGAAATTCTTTAAGTCAGATTGATGTTTCTTCCAGAATCTTTTCGCGATTTTATGAATAACTTCTTTTATTATAGAAATATCATCATCAGCATCAGAGATCGTACAAAATAAAACTCTTGATAAAGGGTGATAATAAATAACAATGGTAGAATCTTCCGCTTCTATAACTCTATTCATCTCATTGACTCTTCTTCCTTTAGCCATAGACTCTTGTATCGCATCTATAGTGGAGTTTATAACATTAAAAAAACCAGTTAGAACATCGTCATGGATTTTTTTTAACTTTTTAAAAGTGGATTCAAAAAGTGATATCCCATTATTCCCGTCAATTAAATAAGCTTTATATATCAAGGTTCTTGTATTGATGTACTAAATTTTTCTTATTTTAGTAATAAAAATACACGCATTTGAATTTTGATGAAGACGCAAGAAATAAAAATTGATTAAAAAAATCCAGTATAATATAATTGAAGAGTTTTTTCTCTCTTTATTACTTAAAGAAATAAAGTTATAAGGTGAAATTTTTTTACCTTTTATAAATTAAGAATACTCTGTGATTATGAATTTGAAAACTAAATCTAATTTATTTTTATTCTCAATACTCTTATATCCATTATTGGTTTCAGCATTTTCTATGTCTCCAATATTAATAACGATACAACCTTCCAATCCTCTGAATTCTTCACCTTCTCTTGGAGTTTCAAACTATACTATAACCCAAAGCGTTAAATATCGTGTTGAGATCAACTTTACGCTAACTCATAACTCCGGAGTCGGGGACTATATCTTTAAATTTGCCAGACTTAATGAAAGAACGCCCAATTCGACATTAACTAAATACACACCCCCCTATCAAGAAAGTAAGTTAGTATATAATAGCATTACGGGAGATAACATAGTAGCTATTATGTTGGATCACAATGATAAATTTAATAATACCTATGACTTATTTAACGTTTCTTTAGCCTCTGGAGAAGAAGTTTCATTAGACCAGAAATATATCATAAAGTTAAATGCGATCAGATTTCAAGATATTGAAGATAGTGACATTGGTACTTATGATATGTCTGATGATATGTTCGATTTATATTGTAATCATACAGAACCTTATTATCAGAGAGATGACGTCGATTTAATTAGTTTATCTAATAGTCTTGTGAATCCCAGTGATAACCCTGTCGAAAAGGCACAGAAAATTTTAAATTGGGTTTCAGATAATATTGATTATAATGGTAATTTACCGGATCAAGAAAAAGGAGCATCATGGGCTTATGATAATCTGGAAGGGGATTGTAGTGAATACTCAAGTTTAATGGTGACTCTATTACGGATACAAGATATCCCTGCTCGAAAAGTGACTGGTTTCTTAGTTTCTAATAATCCTAATTTAAGACCACGTATTGGTGATAGGTGGAATTTTTATGCTTCTGATTCTGGATATAACATATTAGGACACGCTTGGGTTGAGTATTACGTTCCAGATATCGGATGGATTGCATGTGATCCAACGTGGCAGTCTGCTACGAATTATTTCAATAGAATTGATTTTCTCCGGTTCAATTTAAATGTAGGCGCAAATTTCTTCTTTCCCCCTTCCCATGTAGTGAGTGAATTTGGAAATCCTATTTTTAGCTATTTCTTTGGAGATTCATTTGATTATGATTATAATGTGAAAGTGACTGTTATACAATCAGATTTGGCGGCGCTCCCTACAATCCCGATAATGCTTATTATTTTTGTTGTAATAGGTATTGCAGCAATAACAATAACAGTAGTGACGGTCGTATTACTCATCAGAAGAAGTCGTAAAAAATAAGAAGCAAAATTAATATATTAATACCTACTTTTTTTTCAATATTCGAATTTAGATATAGGTATGAATTAATTCGATTAAATTTCTTGAGAAATCAGGTAAATTCTTTTCTATCCTTTTAATTTCAAGAGATTTTTCAATAAATAGTAATAAGTAAAGATTATATTTTTCAACCTGAATTTTCTTAAAGATCACGTTTTTCGATTCATGGGCCAATCCAGAAGATACTAAAAAATCCTTTTTTAATAGTTTAAATTCCTTAAAAGTTTTATACAAATTTTGAAAATGAGGAGCAGTTATCTCAAATATTTTCCCAGATATCTCTGATTTAGAAAAACTTGATAATATTATTCCATTTTCATTCAAGAGGAGTATTGCTTCCGAATTTGTTTTGTTGGCAAATTGTTTTAATTGGTTTTTGAATAATTCACGATTTGGACTTAATCGAGAAAGACCATAAGAATATGCCGAGATAAGACTCCAGTGGTCAAAAATGCTTGTTTGAAATATTTTGATTAAAAATTTATCTCTATTTTTTTCAATCTTATCTGCAATTAACTCCAAACTTTTAAAAATCTTTTTAGAGCCTTTCAAATCTGGATCGAATTTATTTAGGCAGATAACAATAGGTGGAAATTCATCTAATTCTATTAGGGAGTGGAGTATTTTCTTAAATAGGCCTAATGCTTCCTTTATCCTATCTACATCTTGAATGTCAATAAAAAAAAACACTAGATCAACATTGTAGAGATAAATTTTACTTTGTTCCAGATATTTATTAATATATCTTTTTTGACCACCTAAATCCCATATTGAGATTTGAGAGTTTTGTTCCTCAAAAATATTTTCCTCAGTTCTCTCAACCCCTTTAGTAGGCAAGGCTTTTATAATTTCAGAGTATTTCTTCTGAATACCTAACAAAAAGCTAGATTTTCCGGCTTTATCAAGTCCAGTTAGAAGAACTTTTATTTGTCTTTTGGAAGATAAAGGATCTTTTAAGTCTGTTACAAAATCAAAGAGTTCTTCTTTAATATTATCCATAATTCTCTTTTGATCGTAATATTCTTTAACTTCTTGAATCTGAGTTGCTGTTCTATCGATAATAATCCTTAGATATTTCATATTTTCATAAAAAAATACACGATCATCCTCATTAATTAAAATTGTAATAGTTGCAGCTAAAGCTTGACCACGAGCGTTTTCATCAGGAATAAGAAAGAAATACGTTAATCCATTTAATTTTAAATCTGGAAAAGGAAGGATTCCAAAATAATTTACTCCCTCAATTGTATCCCCATCTTGATATGTGCTACTACCCATTAAAAGAGAGATGGTTTTCATAGCGATTAAAAGACCTGCACTTTCTTCTAAATCAGTAGGCCAGACCACTTTTGGTGTTGGCCCATTTTCATCGAAAATACTTAGCACTAATGCTTTTATGAGATGTTCTTTATCCTTCTTTGTAATATTTTCTTTCATCTGTTTTTCTTTCGATTCAGAGTTAGGTTTTGTCAATCTATTCCCATTTTTCAAGTTATAAAGTAAAAAATTTGAGAGTAATTTATAATATACCTAAGTATAAATTATTAGAAAATCATTATCCTACTTTAATATACCCAAAATAATAATAACTATTAAATCATTACTTTTAACTCCCAAATATCTTGATTTTACACTGTGAAGTTAAACAAGCTTCATTTTTGCTAGTTTGGAACTCAAAAATACTTTTCTTATGAGATCTTCAATATCTAATTCTGCTCTTTTAAGATCCTTTAAATATATATACTCAATTGCTCCATTTTGAATATAATAGTGATATGCTTCTTGTTTCTTAATCCTCTCATATAAATCAATTTCAACATCTTTCCTGAAATGAGCAGAATTAGTATAATAGGATGAATCTCCATTAGAATGAGGTATAGCTTTTTTAGGATAATGCTTTAAATCTGATTTCGCGAAGCGAGAAGGAGCTTTTCTTGAAATATTTTCACTTAATACATGCACAATATTTTTCTGTTTGGAAAATTCAACACACATTCTATTCATTTCAGCTAGTATTTTCTTACCTAGATTAAATGCATCAAGATGTTCATGGAGTTCGAAATCAGTCAGACTTTTAACTGCCTCATTTAAACCAACAAAACTTATTGAAAGCATTTGATCTTCCAATCTATAAATTGGAGTATTATCAATAAAAGTATTAGATAATGGCAGGAAATTCGAATTGAGTCGTTTTTTTATTGTTTCATACTTTTTCATTAAGATTTGGGATACTAAATTCATAGTGCTATCAATAATATCGATAAATTGATCCTCATCCTTACTAATGTAACTAAAACGAGGCAAGTTTATGCAGATCTCTTGAAGTATTCCACCATAAATATTGTTATTTGATGAAATTAATTCTTTTTTTTCCTTATTGGGAAAATTTACATTTGCATTTATTAGAATTGGTGTTTTCATTTTGGAAATTTCATCCCAAACTTTCGAATATATCTCATTATACTCTTCTATCCACTTGCTATTTAATAGAATTTCATGTTTTGGGCTTTTAAATGGACCTTTATTGTCATCTCCTTCTATGAACACATCTGTAAGGGCATTAAATAAGTTTTCACTTTCTTCAATGCAATCTTCATAGTATTCTTCAGCTTTTCCATTTGAACCTATAGCAGGAACTTTCAGAAATGAATCTGGAATATTAGGACTTACATATAAAGAACAAGGAGTAATATATCGACTAGATACTATAGATAAATGATTGATCTCATATACAAAATTTCTCATTATTTCAACTAAATCAGATTTAATTATTCCTTTCGCATAAGGAGCTAGGAAAGTTGTTAAAAATCTAAATCCTTGTGTTCCACAAAATTCATTTTGGGTCAGTATCAACCATTTTACAAGTTGGTGAATCGCTTCTCTCAGACTTTTTGCTGGTTTTAAATTACAACAAGGGATATAATTATCCAAAGGTGGTAATCCTTGCTTTAGAATTATACGTGCATCCCAAATTTGACTCATTGGTCTTAAATCAAAAAATCTTAATTTATGTATATGGATATCACCGAATAGATGAGCATGTGATTCTGTTGAATCTAAAATTCTTAACAAGGCATATTCTTCAGAAATCCTATTTGCTGCCCTGTGGTGAATTTTTTCAGGATTTACGATTGGAGTTCGATGATTAGCAATCCCTTTTTCAAGAATTTCTTCGTAATCCATTAAAGGCATTCCAATTCGGGTGTATAATTTTCTTTCTTCTTCAAAATGTTGTTCTGATAAAATTGAGCAGACAATTTCTCTTATATGAGGCCCTGATAGAAATTTTATCCCTGAAGAAATAATTCTTCTTATGACAAGTTCAGTAATTTTATCAGCATCTTTTTGATCTAGACCAGTTTCTCTTATAAGGCTCTGAGTAATTTTATCTGGTTCAAACCCGACAACATCACCTTCAGTCCTAAAGACTTTAGGAACTAGATTTTTAAGATAACTATGTTCATTAAAGGGCTTTTCTGACATATTCTCAATTTAAATGTTTAATTCAAAATATTTTCTTCTTATATAAAGTCTCTGAGTTTATATATCTAAAAGGTTTTATATAAAAATTTATTAATGGGTTAAAGTCAATCTAATTTATTTTTAGAAATTCAAAACACTCATTACCTTCTTTTAGAGCTATCGATTTATTTAGGTTATGTCCCAATATTTATCTGAATCTTCTTTACAGCAGTTTTTTAGTGAAATATTTCTTATTTTAAGAGAAACAGATCCTAAATTAACAGAAGTATGGTGTGAACTATCAAAACTTTCATTTTTAAAGAAATTTACTCAACTAGAACTCATAGAATATTTT
>JBHLRJ010000068.1:0-3429 GCA_048882645.1 Candidatus Thorarchaeota archaeon | reverse complement strand
ATCTATCTCTCTAAAAAAGGGAAATTATATTGATTATATTGTAATAAATAAAATCTTATTTATTATTGAGTGTATCAATTTCTTGACTTATGATATTAAAGATCTCTCTGAAGTCTTAGATTACAGTGGTTTTGAAGCACTTATAAAAGAAATCTTATTAAAAAACAATTATATTTCTATAACTAATTTTAGGTTTTCAAGTAATTCTCAATTTAAGCCTCTACCCTCTCAGAAAAGATTTGAAATTGATGTTATTGGAATTTATTTAAAATATATTTTAATTATTGATGCAAAACAGTGGAAACGGAAAGATTCGTTTAATTCACTAAATAAAGCAGCAAATTTGCAATTCCATCGTGTTAAAGTATTATCAAAACATCCAGAGATTTTTTCAAGCCTTATTCTGAAAATTCGGGGGAATTTCGCAGATCTAAAAAGACACCTCCCATTTACACTAATCCCGATGATGGTTACGCTTGAGGATAATAGTATAAAATTAAGTGAAAATCAAGTACCTCTTGTGTCAATATATGAGTTTAATAATTTTCTACACGAATTGCCAAAAAATTTACAATATTTCAAAACTGTTCAAGTGAACAATGTAATTTTACCAAAAGGATAAAATAAATTACTTTTCTAATCCTAGATAATATTTTATTTGCTTTTTTACTAGGCTAACAGCCACAGAGATTATACCACTTTTAACTTCAGGATTTGAGAATAAAATTAAGATCATATCTTTCAAACTTGATGATTCTAGATCTATTGGTGCTAAATCTAAAACACCTTCTGAACCTCTGACTGATATGGATTTTAACGATCCTGCGCTTAAACCATGGAGGATATCGGAACTAATCATTGAAAGGTTTATTCCTATTGTACTAAATAAAGGATCTGATATTCTATCAGAGATTGCGGAAGCTAGCATTGTTCCATCTGTTTTAATAATTGCTGAAGCTTCAATTCGAGAATCCAGTTTACCTAATTCCTTCAGTATTTCATTCATGCTAGAGGGGTGTATTTCTTTTTCAAGTTCTTCCTTAGAAACATCTTTTGGTATTGAAATCTCTAACTTCTGCACAGATATTTTTTTTGATAAAAACCCTAAGACTTCAGTCATATCTTTTTCTAATTTTTCCCGTTTAGAGACATCCATCTCTGGTTCTGAAGTTTTAGAAGGAATTGGGATTACCGATGGTTTAGCTTTCTTACCTTCCTCTTCTAGTACAGATTCTTTTAGTTCATTAAATGCATCGGAAACAGAGTCTTGGGGATTTGAACCCACTGAAGGTTTACCTTTTTCAGCGGAGAGAATGGTGCCTTCAAATGGTTTAGGTGTTATTTCTTGTAAGATTTGATCCTCTTCTTTCTTTGTACTTTGTCCACCTTCTGAAAAAGAATTACTAATAAATGGTGCATCGCCTACACTAGGAATTTCATTAAGAATTCCTACTTTACTTTCCTCTGATGGTATTTCATGCAAATCTAATATTTCTTTTTCATGATCCCTACTTCCCGTGGGAGTTTCTATTTCTTTCCCACCAGAACTTTCCGAACTAGGTGTATGTCTTCTACTTCTGCTAGACTTGGTAGAAATAGGAAGCAATGCCCCGCATTTTCTGCAAATACGAGTATTAGGTCCATTTGTTGTTCCACAATTCTGGCAAATATGCATTAGCTTAAAAAATTATGATTGATTTTATAGTGAATTTATGAATTTATAGATTTTTAGTTTTTTCCAATATAATTTATTAATAAAAACTTAGTTTTATTAATATTAGCAACAATTATGATTCATTCTAATTGAAGCTCTAAACAGTAATCTTAAGTTAAAAAAAGTGAGGTCGTAAGGAACTCAAAGTACTCAGATATTGCTGATTTAAATACTCGCTACTTATATAATATTTCTTTTAGAATATTAGCAAAAGTCTCAAAGTCTTCTTTATGAAATACAGGATCATCTTTTAACAGCAGTAAATAATAAGGAGGAGAATCTTTTTTCAAATTGATTTGTTTAAAGATAAAATTTTTCCCGAATCTTTGAACAATCATTCTGTCTTCAACTCTATTTTCCATTACACCAGTAAATTGTAAATTATCATTAAGTGTGAGAAAATAAGGAACGCTAGCGCTTAACAAATGCTTAGTTTCTTCGTTTTTATAATAAGATCCTACGATTAAAGAATTATCATCAATAACTACGATACCACCTGAATCTACTTTCTTAGCAAATTCTAGGATCGTTTTTTCGATTAATTCAGATTTAGGATATAAATTTAACATAATTTCTGACATTGCTGCTATTACAGATGGAAAATCATAAATTGAAGTTTCATAAAAATATAGATCCTTGTAATCAGCAGCTTTTTTAATTTTATCTTTTAAATTAATAACGACATTTTCCATTTCATTAGCTGCGCTTCTTCTTAAGGCAGGATCATATTTGTGAAAGAAGAAATATATTGGAGGACTAATCTCTAACTTTTTGAACTGTTCGATAACATCTACATAATAACTTATTGCTTCTGGGATTCTAGGTTTGTTTTGAATATCAATTACATAAATCGCAATCTCAGTACCATCAAAATATTTACTAGGGTTTTTCAAATAAGAGATTCTATAAGCTAGCTGTCCTCCTAAATCCCATTCTGCAATTTGTCTTCCCAAAAAATCAAAAATTCTACGTTGGGCTCCTCTTGTAGGTGTCAATATCGAAATCTTTGAAAATTCTCTTTGGAGTATAGTAATAATACTCGTTTTACCTGCTCCATCTAATCCCGTAAATAATATTTTTGATGGCTCTGGTGGTTTTTGTTCTTCTTTTTTAAGGTACAATATCGATTGTTTTAGGTCTTTCTCCAAAGTCAAATTTCACCTTATTCATATAAAAAGAAATTCATAAATATATTCTTTTGTAAGATAAAAAATGAAATTATTATTTATTTAAATTACGGATTAAATATCATTTTGGATTAATAATTTCAAGTCTTCATAGCTATTTATCTCCCTAGGATTGGGAATCTCTGTTCTATTTTGAATGATTTCTAAAGATTTAGGTAATTTAGGGTTAATTTTAATCAATGAAATAATCTCGTTTGGAAATTTAGCGGGATCTGCAGTTTCAAATGTAATAGATTTGATGTGATTAAGTGAGGGAAATTTTGTGCGAAAAGATTGTAATGCTGCCCATCCTACAGCACCATGGGGTTCTATTATTTTTCCATACTTTTCATAGAACGTTATAATTGTCTTTTTTGTCAGATGATCATTTATCGAATAGGAAGCGATGTCGGTTCGTAAATCTTCTAAATTCGGAACTTTATGCAAAGTTCCTTTTTCATCAATTTGGCCGCCATACAAATCAATTAAGCGTGCTAGATTACTGGGATTTCCAACATTCATTGCAGTAGATATACAATTTTTTGAAGG
>JBHLRJ010000067.1:0-21842 GCA_048882645.1 Candidatus Thorarchaeota archaeon | reverse complement strand
ATAAGTATAAGGATTTCAAATTATACTAATCACAAAACTTTTCTTTTACAAATTTTTATATTACAAGAGTTTTATATATAGATTTAATATATATTCACAAAAATTTTAAAGTTGTTTTCATGAATGCTTATATAAATTACCAAAGAGGTGAACCTTAACTGCCATCCCGGAGAGGAGACGGAACCCTAGTCTTTAAGATCTGCTTTTATGGACCTTCTTTAGGAGGGAAGACTACTGCACTGGATTGGGTGTATCGACGTGAAGGTTTAGCAAGTGGGGACATGCAGCAAATTTTTACGAGCTTTCCTCGTTAATGCGACTACAGGACCCCACTGGGAGAACTTTGTTTTTTGATCGAGTCGTTGCTCGTGTTTCCAATGTGGTGTTTCAAGTATATACGGTCGCCGGGCAAAACATTAGACATTTCAGTCTATGTGCATAAAGGCGACACAAATTCCAGCGTCAAACAGTCCTAAAAGGCACAGATGCTGTAATTTTTACGTGGGATTCGTTAATCGATCAGTGGACAGAGAATATTTGGAGTTTAAAGGAATTATTGCGTTTTTATGGTGATAAACTAATCCCTAAGGAAGCTTTTGAACCCCCAGACGTACCTATGGTAGTTTTGGCCAATAAACGCGACCTTGAGGATATATTAGAGATTTCAAAGATTCGGAAAGCATTAGACACAGCTCATCTAAATCACACTTTAATTTATGAAACTATTGCTATCCAAGGGATTAATGTAAAAAGAGCCTTTGTGTATGCAGCACGTCAAGCGGTCCTGAATCATTATAAAAAGCTTTCCGGAAAGTCAATGGAAGCAGCATAAATTAATTTTTTCTACTGTTTTTTACATTACGTTTGGATCTAAACTACAATATAATGATTTCAGGTTCAATTAATTTTTCAGAAATCCTAAGAAAGCCATATGAATTAATATTTGTAAAAACTCTGTCGGTAGGTGAGCCGGGACAAAGATATAATTTCCCATCCTTCCATTTTTCATTGAATGGCCTATGAACATGTCCAAAGATAATAATATCATGATCTTTTGAGGCATTCGCTTTACTAAGTCTTTCAATAATATCGATTGGTCCACGTGAACCATGTGTTATGAGTATTTTGTGCCCGTAAAGTTTTAATTCTATTTCTTGAGGTAAAGTATCTTTAACTTTCTTTGTATCCATATTACCTTGAATTCCAATTATCTTATCCTTTCCAAATGTTTCTTGAAGATAATTATAAATCTCAAAATCTGTATAATCTCCGAGATGAATTAAATAATCAATTTTTCGTCTCTTAAAATCATTTATTATTCGTTCTGGAATTGCTGAAGCTTGAGATGGGATGTGTGTATCTCCAATGAGGCCAATTAAAAGTTCCTGTTTATCAGTCTGAATCATTTTCTCCTGTTTCTTTTAACCGCATTTTAATTATTCTTAAGGCAAAATTGATGGCTTCTTCTAGATTCTTCCATTTTCCCAGATTTATCATATCTTTGGCCCAATAAAAAAGATCTTGACTGATCGCAACAGTAGTAAAAACAGGTTTTAATTCTCGTTCTTCTTCAGTGCTTGCTTTATTTAGTAACCATGAAATAATATTTGCGACTACTTTAAAGTTTTCATTTGCTCTTATCCCATATGACTCATGCAAACTTGAAAATATCGATAGGTTACCGATAGCAACGACTTTCCCTGTATCATAATGAGCTGCAGCTATTATAGGGAGTTGTTGTTCTGATTCGTTATGCCATCCATCTCCATCGAAATAGCTGTGCCATGAAGTAGTTTCAGAAGAATATGCAATACCATTTACATCAATATTCTCATTTTCAACAGATTTATCAATCGTTAATGTACAGCCGTTTGAATGAATGAATTGATTTAAATCTCTTGTGATAAAATGAGGACTAAAATTTTTTATTAGGGGGTGTGAGTTATCTTGGGAGAAAAATTTATTATCATATAACCGATCTGGGTTAAAGGTGATACCAAAATTTTTTGATAATTCGGAAAGATTATTCTTATTTTCAAAATCACCACCTCCATCGTTAATGAGAAGCAGACTTCCACCATTTCTAACGTAGTCTACCAGACTTATTATTTCATCACTATCAAGATCTGGGCCTAAATGAGGAACACCGATTATAAAAAGTTCATAACCAGAAAGTTTATCGGTGGTGATTCCAGCCTCAATTTTTCCCAATTTAAAGCCAGAATCAAAAAGATATTGGACAAAATCAGTAAACGCATTATTTTCAATAGTTAATTTATTATTGTGGGTATAATCAAATCCAATTGCGATTTTCTTAATCATAGGTTTTAATCCTTATGAATCTTTTTTAATATTATCTTGATTTGATATTATTTTAATAGATTAAGACTTATTTAAATTATGATAAAAAAAAGTTATGAAGACGTAAAAGAGGAGCAAGCCACATTAAGTGATGAGACGATAGTAGAGGATGTTACTGTTCGATGGTTGATTGATAGTAAATCAGGAGCAAAGAATTTTGCTATGAGGCGTTTTGAGATTAAAGCAGATGGAAAGGTACCCCTTCACAATCATGCTCAAGATCATGAAATATATATACTATCGGGAACAGGGAGATTCTTTAACGACAACGGTCAAGATGAGAGAGTAAAGCAAGGAGATATTATCTATATTCCACCAAATGAAAAGCATGGTATTGATAATTTAGGAAAAGAGAATTTAGTATTTTTATGTATTATTCCATACCTTAAAAATTAAAATGAATATTACCTTTCCTTGTCACACTTTCCAATAGCCACTACTGAATCATCTTCATATAGTTTGATTACTCTAACTCCCTTGGCAGTTCTATGAGTAATTCTAATAGAGTCTACGGGGACTCTTATAACTTGTCCTTTTTCAGTTCCAATTAACATATCCATATGTTTTGCTATCTTAATAGCAATCACTTTATCATCTTTATTTTTATCAAGCGTTATATTTTTGACTCCCTTTGCACCCCTCCCAGTTTTCCTATATTCTTTTACATAAGTTCTTTGACCAAAGCCATTTTCAGTTAATGTTAAGACAATAGCATCGTCAGAAACTAATAAGGAATCAATGACTTCATCTCCTTCTCTTAAGTCTGCTCCCTTTACACCCATAGAAGTCCTACCTAATTCTCTCAGTTCAGATTCATCAAATCGAATAGCATATCCTAGTTTTGTGGCAATAAAGATATCTTCTAATTCATTTGAAAGTCTTTTTACACTTACCAGCTGATCATTAGGTCGTATTTTCTGCGCCCTAACACCCGTACTTTTAAATTTTGAGAATAGGCGTAAAGGTGTTTTTTTTATTATTCCATTTTTGGTAGTCATAATGAGCATTTCATTGGTATTAAAATTATTAATGGGTATCATTGAGGAAATCTTCTCATCAGACTGGAGCGGGATTAGGTTAATAATTGGTTTACCTCGTGCAGTGCGCTTTTGAAGTGGGACATCATAACATTTTATTGAATAGACTCTGCCTTTTGAGGTAAAAACTAAAATCGTATCGTGTGTAGAACATACAAATAAATCAGTAATAAAGTCTTCTTCACGTACAGTCATTCCTTTTTTACCTCGTCCACCTCTTCCCTGAGTACGATATTGTTCAACAGACATTCTTTTAACATACTGATTTTTTGTAAAAATTACAATCGTGGGTTCCTTTTTAATGAGATCCTTCTTTTCAATTTCTTTAGGAGCATCCTCTCCACCAATTTCTATTTGAGATTTCCTTGGATCTCCATACTTTTTACTCAATTCAGTTAATTCAGTTTTGATTATGTTTAACTGCAATTTTTCACTTGTCAGAATTTTCTTAAAATTCTTGATACTATCATTCAAATTCTTCTCTTCATCCACTAATTTCTGTGTTTCCAAATTAGTTAAACGAGATAATTGCATACTTAAAATAGCATGAACTTGAATTTCGCTTAAACCATATGCTTCTATTAACTTTTGCTTTGCTTCATTAGTATCTTTCGCATTTTTAATTATATTAACAACATTATCAATATCATTTAAAGCTATAAGTAGACCTTCCACCCTATGAAGCCGATCTTCCGCTTTTTTGAGGTCGAATTCTATTCTTCTTTTAATAATTATTAAGCGGTGATTGATGTATTCTTGAATGATTTCTTTTAACGTTAGAATCTTTGGCTGCCTACCTTGATTTATCAATACTAAATTGATAATATTAAAACTTGTAAACAGTTTAGTTCGTTTGAACAAAATATTTTTAATTATAACAGGTTGAGCACTCTTTTTTAAATCTATAACTATGCGCATCCCGCGTCTATCAGATTCGTCCCTTAGATCTCTGATATCTTTGAGAATGCCATCTTTTATCAACTTGGCAATGTTTTCAATAAGCTGTGATTTATTTACTAAATAAGGGATTTCAGTTATAATTAAACTGGTTTTATTTCCTTTAATCTCAGTTTCAATTTTCCCTTTAATATTGACATTGCCAATTCCAGTGGTGTAAGCATTATAAATACCGTTTGTATCTGAAATAATCCCACCAGTAGGGAAATCAGGACCTTTAATAATTTCCATAAGTTCTTGGATTGAAATATCAGGATCTTCAATAGTTGCAATTATGCCTTTACAAATTTCATTTAAATTGTGAGGAGGCATTGAGGTTGACATTCCTACAGCAATGCCCTTTGTTCCATTTATTAAAATATTGGGAAGTTTCGCAGGCAAATAAACGGGTTCAACTTTACTATCATCAAAGTTTGGAATAAATTCGACAGTTTCTTTATTTATATCTTCAATTAGCTCGTCTGAGATACGAGAAAGTCTTGCTTCTGTATATCTATAAGCTGCTGGCTCATCTCCATCGATCGAACCAAAGTTTCCCTGAGGATCAATGAGAGGATATCTTAAGGAGAAATCCTGCCCCATTCTTACAAGAGCATTATATACCGCACTATCCCCATGAGGATGGTAATTCCCTAAGACTTGCCCAACAATTTTGGCACATTTAACATGAGATGAGCGCGAATCCCAACCACTTTCAGCCATTGCATAAATAATTCTTTTCTGAACAGGTTTTAAACCATCCCTTACATCGGGGAGGGCTCTTCCTATGATTACTGACATGCTATAATCAATATAGCTACTTGCCATCTCATCTTTTAATAAAATTTCTTCTATTTGTTCTGAAGTCAAAATAAAAACCCAAATCTCAATTATACAGGTTATATAAAAAATACAAATTAAATATCTAGTACATTAACTTCATCAAAATTACTAATTATAAACTTTTTTCGGGCTTTCACTTCTTTACCCATGAGCTTTGTGAACATTAAATCATTTTCTAAGTAATCTTCATAAGTTACCTTCTTCAATTTCCTTGTTTCTCTATTCATTGTGGTCACATAAAGCTCCTCTGCATTCATTTCTCCAAGCCCCTTATATCTTTGAGTTCGAACTGAACTAATGTCTTTAAATTTATGTTTTGTTTTCAACTCCTTGATGAAATCGTCTTTCTCTTTATCAGTAAAAACATATTTATGATCTTTCTTATAGCTTACTTTATACAAGGGAGGGCATGCTATAAAAAGATGGCCCTCATCTATCAACGGGCGCATGTATCTAAAGAAGAATGTTAGTAGAAGAGTCTCAATGTGAAAGCCATCCACATCCGCATCGCACATTATCACAACTTTATGGTATCGTAATTTATTTAGGTCGAATGTTTCATCGTTATCTTCATTGGCCTCATTTTCTCCATTAGTTCCATTTGTTTCATCAATTTCTTGAATCCCTACACCTAAAACCTTAATAATAGACTGTATTTCATTATTTTGTAATATTTTATCTAATCGGGCCTTTTCTACATTTAAAATCTTGCCTCTCAAAGGAAGTATGGCCTGGTAGTTTCTATCCCTTCCCTGTTTAGCAGAACCTCCAGCAGAATTTCCCTCAACTATAAATAATTCAGATTCTTCTGGATTATTAGACGAACAATCAGCAAGCTTTCCTGGCATCCTAGCACTGTCTAACGCAGATTTTCTACGGATTAATAATCTTGCCTGTTGAGCAGCTTCACGAGCCATTTTCGCGTTAATAGTTTTTAAAATGATTCTTTTAGCTGTTTCCGGATTTTCTTCTAAATATTGATTTAATTTATCTGTGATTATTTGGCTTATTATTTGACGTATTTCAGGATTACCTAATTTAATTTTCGTTTGACTTTCAAATTGAGGATCAGGCAGCTTAACAGAGAGAATGGCAGATAAACCTTCTCTTGTATCGGATCCGCTTAATACTTGTTCTTTAT
Organism: Candidatus Thorarchaeota archaeon; assembly: GCA_048882645.1. Lineage (GTDB taxonomy): Archaea > Asgardarchaeota > Lokiarchaeia > Sigyniarchaeales > SOKP01 > Loki-b32. The sequence goes on along the minus strand of JBHLRJ010000067.1, from coordinate 15,524 downwards.
ATTTCTTTTCCATATAATTTTCAATATAGGAGTTAAAAGTTCGGGTGAGTGCGGATTTAAATCCTGTTAAGTGTACTCCTCCTTCTATTGTATTTATGGTATTCGCATAAGATAAGATATTGGTTTGATATCCTTGGTTGTATTGCATTGAAACATCTACGTACACAATAGAACCATTATCATCGTTGCCTGAATCGCTAATATAGATGATATCGTTATGTAAGGGCTGCTTATCTTTATTTAGATACGCCACAAATTCTTTAATTCCTCCTTCATAATGAAATTCTTCTTGCTCATCGTTTATCTCATCAATAATCTCAAAACTAGCATTCGGGGTAAGGAATGCAAGCTCTCGCATTCGTGTTATAATAGTATGTGCATGAAATATTGGTTCTTTGGGATCAAATTCAAAAATGTTACTGTCAGGATAAAAAGTTATTTTAGTATAAGATTCTCTTGTCTTAATTTTAGTAATATCTGGCTCTGTTACTTTTTTTCCTTTTGAAAACTTCTGCTTATAACATAATCCATCTCGACAAACTTCGACGTTCATCCATTCTGTTAAAGCATTCACAACTGAAAGCCCAACACCGTGCAAACCTCCGGAAATTTTATAGCTTTTATTGTCAAACTTTCCACCGGCATGCAAGTATTCCATGATTACTTCAAGTGCTGGTCTTTTGAATTCAGGATGATCATCAATAGGAATTCCACGACCATTATCACAAACTTGAACTGAATTATCTTTATATAGTTTGACCTTGATCTCGTCAGCAAAACCGCCCATGGCTTCATCTACAGAATTATCTAGAACTTCAAAAATGAGATGATGAAGTCCTTTTTTCCCTTGGTCGCCAATGTACATTGCAGGGCGCCTTCTTTAGCGACTCAGCGCGATTCGCGCATCTCCTTCAACTTTTATGAAGATGAGTTAACACCGTCAAGGCCCCTTAATACAGTTATGTCATCAGCGTCATAAGAGTTATTTTCGTTATCAGCCATAAGAATTCGATTCTTTAGGTATGTTGTAAGGTTAAATTTATCAAATCTTAAGAGAACTCCCGTGATAATTTAAACATTTACATATAATATAAGGAAATTCTCAAATTTAAATATGAGCCCATTTTTGCATAGTTTTTTATTGCTCAGAAGTGGCATAAGAGGGAATTAATACACCAGTTGTTTGAGAGCGCATATTAAATATCTGTGATTTTCAATTCTATAAACAGATTCATCAATTTTTTATTTAAATGCCCAATTTTTGAGTTAAGCTTTTTTACTAGAAAATAGCGTGATTTCAAATTCCTTTAACCTTTTGAGCCAGTTTTATAGTCTCATAATTATTGTAAAAGAAAATAGATATCCATGTAATAAATGTAATAAAAAACTCAATATATCTATATTAGTCATCATTGATCAACGCCATGTGTCCATGTTTTAGTGGTGAAATCTAAAAATTTTCTGATGTTTCTAGGATTACTAAATAAAATAAGATTAGAAAACATAATTCTCCATCTATGAGTACTTCTTGCGGTTATTAATAATTGGTTAAAAAGATATTTTGGTCTCTTAATAAAAGCCTTGTAGGCTTTTAGAATTTCTTCTTCCACAATTTCTAATGGTGGTACTAATGTTTTAACACCATTTTCCCAATATTTTTCAGGATCAATTTTTTTTTCTGCTACGAGCCTATCCCAAATTTCACTTCCAGGAAAAGTTCCAAAGATATGAAATTGGGGAAAGTCTATTTCTAATTTCTGAGCGAAAAATAAAGTTTTTTTAATTTCTTCTAGAGTCTCGGTTGGGGCACCTATAATAAAAGTACCCATAATAAAATCAATCCCTATCTTTCTTGCTTTTTTAGTTGCTTCTATTGCGACTCTTGGGGTAAAACCCTTATTAAAGTAATCAAGAATTCTTTGATTAGCGCTTTCTATTCCAAAAGATATTGTTCTACATCCTGCTTTACGCATTTCAAGGAGTAAAGAGTCTGTTACAAGATCTACCCTTTGGTCGCAAACCCATTTAAAGTCTAATTTATTCTTATGAATTTCTCGAAAAAGTTTTATTGCCCTGCGGCGGTTGTTTGTAAAGTTCCCATCAACCCAATATAGATTTGTATAACCTTCGTTTTCAAGTAACTCAAGTTCGGATATTACATGAGGAATAGACCTTGTTCTCCATTTATAAAGAGATATTTTACTTTGGGAGCAAAAGGAACAGTTATAGGTACAACCTCGACTTGATTGAATAGAAGTGAATTTACCATAATCTGCGTTGAAGCCCCCATAATTTTGACGATATTCAATATCACTGCAAGCACTCCTATCAGGAAATGGTAAATCGTCAAGATTATCGATGAGAGGTCTATCGGGATTAATATGAATCGTTCCATTATCACGATAAGTAATACCAAGGACATCTTTTAAGAGTTTATTTCTTTCTAGAGCCCTTACTAGCTCAAAAAAAGTAATTTCCCCTTCTCCCCGGACACACACATCGATAAATGGATACTTTTTTAATATTCTCTCATGATTGAAGGTAGCATGGCAATTTCCGAAAACAATTTTTATATTCGGATTCCAATCTTTTATAATCTTCGCGATATAAGTAGCTCGTAAACCCATATTGATATCAGTTAACGTGTTAAAACCTACAACTTCTGGATCTTCTTTTTTTATTCTTTCAAGAACGTGAGTGGTTGGAATTTTTGTAGCATGTTGATCAATTAGAAAGCTTTCATAACCTTCTTTTTTCAGATAAGCAATTATATATAAAATTCCTAATGGGGGATAAGATCCAGTAGTTTCATCTCCCCTTTCAATTACATATGAAAGAGGAGCGGGATTTATAAAACAAACTTTCATTTTTCACTAGTTAATATATTTGAATAAATTAAAAATAATCGTTAATAAATAGTTAATTCAGTTTTGTATACTCTAATTTAGCTTCTCATTAAGTTTTTGGAAAACTTAATCCAAATCGACTAGCAGTTCCTTTAGTAACTTCATAAATGTATTTAAGATCTAAAGGAGTAAAATTCGGTATATAATAAGTAGGTAGGTGTAAATGGTTAACGTAATATTTTTTTGTTTGTTCGAAGCTATTTATAGGTAATTCTGCATGCTTGAGGATATTATCTATAATTCTTTCTGGAGTTTCACATAACTTGTCATAATTAACAATATAAGTGGCTTTTTTAAGCTCCTTGTTTTCATCAAGATTATTTGCGATAAATCCATATATTGAATTCCAGTAAACGGCCCATCCTTTTACATAAGTTTTTTTGTCCCTCCATAATTTCCGAATTTTATATATAAGTTCTGTATCACCAACGTTGATGCAAACTTGATGATGTCCAAACTCGTGATGGCCCAGGATTTTTAACCAGTCAATCAAAAGAGGTACATCTTTTTCCATTCTCATATATAGTTGTGTTTGTTTAATAAGTGAAGCGATATGATTCACAGGATTTCGAATAATTACTAGAAATTTAGAATCTGGAAAAAGTCGAAGCAAATATTCTAATCTTGTAACATTATAATTATTTTTAGCTAAATATCGAGAAGAGTTCTGGCTGATTATTAGCTTTTTTATATGATTTTGGTAGAATCGCTCGAATTTTGGATTAGAAATATCTTTACTAATAATATTTGAAGTATTTTCATTATGACAATTTTCAAAAAATGTTTGCCAAAATTTCTCTTCCACTGCTTCAGGGCTATCACGTGTAATGTATATTCCATCTGCATGGAGTCGTTCTACGGGTTGTGAATAAAAGTTAGTAAAACGGGCTATATGATTTATCCAGTGAGGGATATAAGGCATAAGAAGATGTTTATATTGATGTGCAGCTAAATCAGGATGCTTGCTCAACATTTCTAATATTATGGAAGTTCCAGCACGTGCTAAGCCTGTAATATAAACAGGTCTATCGATGAATATTTTATTGATAGATTGATTTAATACCATTGATTCCAATCTATCAAGCAAATATGAAAGTGGTTTTGCAGAGCTAAAAAGTTTAGTAATAACATATCCGGCATATCCAATCAATGGAAACTCAAATGAATCTTGGTTTTTCGATTTTAGTTTTAGCATTGCTATTACTAGAGCTTCTTATTAACTATCTCTTTTTTCCTAATTTTTTCAATTGAATTATTATAATATAAAAAATGGTTTAATTTTAAATTCTAAGGAGAATCATTTAATTTATTAAGGTATTAATAATTGAGTCATCATGTCTGAAAATAAATCTAATTCTTCGGTAAACAAAATTGTTATACTACTCATATTTATAGTTGTAATAGTTCTAACAGCGGAAGTAGATTGGGCTGCAATGCATAAAGAAGTGGGAATGACACTAAAACTTGTATGGTTGATTAGTTTATTGAGTTTAGGATTGATTTTACCTATAGGGTTCATGTATCTTGCTGGTAATAAAGAAAGTGAAAGAGGGGAATCGGATAAAAAATGGTTTATAATCTCAATAGTTCTTTTTTTATTCGCTAATGGTATACCAATAGTCTTTTATGTAGTTCTTGGGATTGCTCCTGGTTTTCTTTTATATGTGCAATTAGCATTGTTTGGATTAATTCCTGCTTTCTTTCTCCAACCAAGGAAGACCATAATCCGTCTTCTCATTTTAGTAATTCTTTTTGTGGGTGTCATTATTCCTATAGGAATACTCGTTAATTTATCAATAAATGATCTTTGGTCACTAGAGGCAACTGATAATACGATGTATTATTTGTCTTTTTGGGGATTGCTGATGACATTTTTTTATCTTTTTATAGCTATTGGTTGGAAACTAGGGGGCGGTTCTAAAAGACAAAGTTGGAATATTTTTATAGCGGGAACTTTGTTGCAATACAGTACATTAGAAGATTTTTTTTATTTCTTTTTAAATGGTCAATCTCTTCCTTATGATTGGTATTGGATGGAGAACTTCGTCATCAACTTGAAAGTTCTGTTTGGTTCACCTATCACAAGTTGGCATTTACTAATATTCTGCTCGATAACTACATTAATTGCTATCTTAATTTTATTTGATGTACATGGCTATGTCTGGAAAAAAATTAAGTCATAAATTATAATTTCCTCTTCTATTTTTTCTTCTACTAATTGGAATATTTATGGAATGATAAACCATTGACCTTAGAATATGGTAAATCTATATAAAGAAAAAAGATTTTCTAACTTTATCTATTTCTTCTTATTTCTTTAGCCATTTTCACTATTTCTAGCAGTTGATTATTAACATCATGTGTACGAACAATGTGGGCTCCGTTATATACAGCTATAGCTGTTGCAGAAAGAGTACCATTTAATCTACTTGCAGGATCTGGTTGGTCTAAAGTTGTTCCAATAAAAGATTTTCGAGAAATAGCCACTAAAATTGGTCTATTCAGCTTTCTAAGTTTTTCCAAGTTGCTTATTATTTTTAAATCATAAGTATGAACTTTCTCTTCTATCCACTTTCCTATTCCTGGATCTAAAATGATTTTTTTATCATTATATCCATTCTTTTTAAGTTGTTTTATCGTTTTTTCAAATTCTTCAATTATTTCTTCGATTGTTAGTAAATCTCCGGGGATCTGTTTTGATGCCATAAGAATTACAGGGATTTCGTGTTTAATTAAAAAATCTCGTAGTGCGGGGTCAGTTTTTAAACAACTAACATCATTAATTATAATTTTTTTTGAAAATTTACGAGATATATTGAAAGCAGCTTGGGCAACATTGCTATATTGAGTATCAACAGATATAATAATATCAGAAGGGATTATTTTACACACTAATTCCATTGCCGATTTTAAACGATTAATTTCTTCTTCAACACTAATTTTTTGAGACCACGGAGCTGTAGAACGAGCACCTAAATCTAAGATTTTTGCACCATTTTTAATCATCTGTAAAGTGGCATTCTCTAAAGTTATCGGTTCAGAATAAACGGATCCTTGATAAAAACTTTCGGGACTTAGATTCAAAACACCCATTACGATAGTAGGATGGTCATCTCCAATTTCTAGAGATTCAAACAATTTAACATGTATTTTATTCATCAACTATCTAGAAAATGAACAAAATATATCAAATAAGTTTAATTCTTTTTACCTACAATGGAATTATTTTCGATTAAACTTCCACTTATTAAAGAAAATGATGATTTATTAAATATTATTGTTAAACACATTAAAGAAAAAGGGAAATCTTTAAAAGAGGGAGACATCATAGTAATTGCTGAAAAGGTGATTGCCACATCTCAAGGAAGAGTGGTGAATCTTTCAGATATAACTAATATTTCAGAAAGAGCAAAACAGTTTGCATTAGAATATGATATGGATGAACGTTTTGTGGAACTTATTTTACGGGAAGCATCTATGATATTGGGAGGAATGACACATGTCATCTTAGCAAAAGTAAATGATTTTTTAATTGCTAATGCGGGGATAGATCAATCAAATGCAGGACCAGGTAAGGTTGTCCTACTCCCCAAAGACCTAAATAAAGTTGCATGGAAATTTTGGAGGAAACTACGTAAAGAATATGGTTTAAATAATTTAGGAGTTATTATTGCAGATTCAAGAGTTCAACCTTTAAGAAAAGGAACGATTGGTATCGCAATAGCAACAGCAGGATTTGAACCAGTAGAAGATTTAAGAGGGCATCCAGATCTATTTAATCGACCTATGGAAATTACAATGCGAGCAATTGCAGATGATCTTGCAAGTGCAGCACAATTTCTTTTAAGTGAAGCAGACCAACAAACTCCAGTTGTTATCATTCGAGAAAGCAATGTTGAATTTACTGAAAACCCAGAAACAACTCCTGAAATGGCTCCAGAAGAGTGTCTATATATGAATATCTTCTCTAGATATCTTCTAAAAAAACAAGAAGAGAATTAGATTATTAGCTCTAGATTTTTAAATTTATCAGTTAGATTTTTTTGAAATCCATAATAATTTATGATATAGTAAGATTGAAAGTTTTTATAAGATAATGAAAGAATCGAAATATCTCACAATAGAGGAAGCTCTTAAAAGTGGTAAGACTAACGTTCATTTAAGAGGTTGGGTCTATAGAGAAAGAAAGTCAAATAAATTCGTATTTATTGTATTGAGAGATGAATCGGATATAATCCAATGTGTTATATCGAAAGCTAAGAACCCAGAAATCTTTGAGAGAGTGGAAAAGTTAACAATTGAATCGTCAGTTAAGGTTTCCGGAATTCTAAAAGAAGATGAAAGAGCTCCAACTGGATTTGAGGTATCTGTGACAGATTTAGATATAGTTCAAATTGCTGAACCATTTCCAATTACAGAACATCAATCACCAGAGCTTTTATATGATAATAGGCATCTTTGGATAAGATCAAGAAAATTAAATGCAGTTCTTAAAATTAGACATACTGTTGTTGGTGCTATCCATGATTTTTTTAGAGGCCGTGGCTATTTTGAATTTGATGCTCCAATTTTTCAACCCAGTCAATCTGAAGGTGGATCTACATTATTTGAAGTTAAGTACTTTGACGATATAACGTATCTTAGTCAAACCTGGCAATTATATGCTGAAGCAGGTATTTTTACATTAGGAAAAATTTACAATATGGGTCCAACATTTAGAGCAGAAAAGTCAAAAACTTCACGACACTTATCAGAATTCTGGATGGCGGAAATGGAGGCTGCATGGATGCAACTTGAGGAAGTTACTGAAGTTGCTAAAGATGAAATAAGGTATATTGTAAAAAAAGTATTGAAGCAAAATAGAAAAGAGTTAGAGATTTTAGAAAGAGACATAAAATTGCTAGAGCATTATGCAGAAGCAGAATATCCAACAATAAAATATTCAGAAGCTTTAGAAATTCTTAACACTAAATATAAGATGAGTGTCCCTTGGGGTAAGGATTTAAGAACCATTGAGGAAGCAAAAATAGCAGATCATTTTAAGGTTCCTGTTGTTGTCACACATTATCCTACAGAAATAATGGGTTTTTATAAACCTCCAAGTGAAGAAAATCCTAAAGAAGCATTATGTTTTGATATGTTGGCACCAGAAGGATATTGTGAAATTGTCGGGGGTTCAGAACGTTCCTTATTACTTGATGATATGGAAAAGCGATTAAAGGCTGACGGAGAAGATCCTAAGAATTATGAATGGTATTTTGAATTAAGACGCTATGGTAGTGTACCTCATTCTGGTTATGGAGTTGGAGTAGAAAGAGTTATTATGTGGATATCTGGAATAGATAATATTAAAGATGCCATCCCTTTCCCTAGAACCATGCTCCGGAAAGCCCCGTGAGAATCTAAATCTTATTCTCCCAAATAAGAGAAATTAAATAGATCCTTTTCCTACTTTATTTAAAAGTGTGGTTTACGGTAAATGAAGCTTTATGAATATATGGCATATGAACTGATTGAAAAGATAAAAAATAAAGAAATCAAAATAGAGGAAACTATTCAACATGTATATGAAAGAATAGAAAATACTGACAGTAAACTACACTCATTTGTTCATTTGTCTAAAGAAAAGGCTTTGAAAAAAGCTAAATATTTGGATATGAAACTAAAGAAAGGAGAATCCATTGGAAGACTTTATGGATTACCTGTAGGAATAAAAGATCTTATATGTATAAAGGATAGTCCTACAACATGTGGTTCCAAAATTTTATATGATTACAAGCCTCCTTACAATGCTACTGTGATCGAGAACTTAATTGAAAACGAAGATGCGATTTGCGTTGGAAGAACAAACATGGATGAATTTGCAATGGGATCGTCTACAGAAAATAGTTCTTATGGTCCCACATATAATCCGTGGGATTTAGAACGTGTTCCAGGTGGGTCCAGTGGAGGTTCAGGAGCATGTGTAGCTTCAGGTCAAACTCCAGTTTCTTTAGGTAGTGATACAGGGGGAAGCATTAGATGTCCAGCTTCTTATTGCGGAATTGTGGGTCTGAAACCTACATACGGAAGAGTATCTAGATATGGATTAGTTTCTTATGCGAATTCCCTAGATCAAATAGGACCATTATCTAGATGTGTGTATGATTCAGCATTAATATTAGAAATGATCGCAGGATATGATCCTTTAGATTCTACGACAGTAAATATTAATGTAGAAAAATACACTAACGAACTTCAAAATCCAATTGATAAAATGACTTTAGGAATTCCTAAAGAGTTTTTTGGAGAAGGTTTAGAAAAGAGTGTTAAAGACAACGTAAGTAAAGCAATTGATAAGTTAAAGAGTTTAGGAGCTGAGACGATCGAAGTTTCTTTCCCACATTTAGAATATGCTATACCTACCTATTATTTGATTGCAATGAGTGAAGCAAGTTCGAATTTAGCTAGATATGATGGTTTAAGGTACGGAAGTATGAGTGATAACCTTGACGGAGACGTCTACGAGATATATAGTCGAACTAGGGGTGAGAATTTTGGTACTGAGGTACGAAGAAGGATTATTTTGGGTAGTTATGCTCTTTCTGCAGGTTACTACGATATGTTCTACATTAAAGCACTGAAAGCAAGAACTCTAATTAAAAATGATTTTGAAAATGCTTTTAAGCAATGTACTGCTATCGTCTGTCCAACTATGCCCACAACAGCTTTTAAAATTGGAGAATTAGTTGATGATCCTTTACAAATGTATTTAATGGATGTTTTAACTTGTCCAGTCAATCTAGCAGGGGTACCATCTCTTTCAATACCATGTGGGTTTGATGAGAAAAGACTTCCAATTGGATTTCAAATTATAGGGAAATATTTTGAGGAAAAAACTATCTTAAACATCGGGTATATACTTGAACAAGAACTAAATGTATATAGAAAATTAGCTCCAATTAGAGAAAGAGGTTAATTAATTGAATGAAAAGTATAAAGATGTTATAATTGGATTAGAGGTCCATATTCAGTTAACTAATCTAAAAACTAAACTATTTTGTAGTTGTAATGCAGATTATAGAGGAGCTGAACCAAATACACATAATTGCCCAATATGTTTAGGTTTACCGGGATCATTGCCAACTATTAATAAAAGAGCGATAGAATTTGCTACAAGACTTGCACTAGCATTAAATTGCGATATTAATAAGGATTTTTGGTTTTTTCGGAAAAATTACTTCTATGTAGACCTTCCTAAGGGTTTTCAGATAAGTCAATATAATAAAGCAGGAGGTAAAGCTTTTGCGGATGGAGGTAAAATCACAATTAGAACAAATGGATCAAAAAAGGATATAGAACTCAACAGAATTCATTTAGAAGAAGATCCTGCAAGATTAGTACATAAAGGGAGTATAGCCACATCTCCTTATGCTCTTGTTGATTATAATCGATCTGGAATTTGTCTTATTGAAATCGTCTCTGAGCCAGTTCTTAGTTCCCCTGAAGAAGCGAGGGAATTTCTCAAACAATTAAAGTCAATTGTTCAATATACAGAAATTTCAGATTTAGATTTAACTGGTGCCGTGAGAGTGGATGCGAATATATCTATTAAGGGACATGAGCGTAGTGAAGTTAAGAATATTAATAGTTTTAAGGAAGTTGAACGTGCATTGAAATGGGAGATTCAAAGGCAGAGAAATCTCCTAAAGAGGGGTAAAACATTAACTCAAGAAACAAGGCATTGGGATGATAAAAGAAGAATTACCATTTCATTAAGAGCAAAAGAATTTGAAGCAGATTATCGTTATTTTCCGGAACAAGATTTAGCTCCAATAGAATTGGATGAAGAATTTATTCAAAGTATACGAACTGAGCTCCCTGAAATGCCATATAAGAGATCAGTAAGACTCCAGAAAGATTATAATCTATCTGAATTTGATTCAGATAATTTAGTGTTAGATAAGGACATTGCGGATTTTTATGAAGATGGTGTAAATTCAGAAGCTATATTTGGACCTTCTGAATATAAACAATATTGCAATTGGTTGATGAATGATATTTCAAGATGGTTAAATGATCATAATAAAACTATAAAAGAGACCAAACTCCATACACATCAAATAGTTGATATTATTAAATACATCAATGATGGGAAAATCACGACTAAAATTGCTAAAACTCTTATAGATGATATGATGAAGGGGTATCCTATAGTTGATATTCTTGAAAAAAAAGATAAAAAAAGAATTCATGACGAAAAACTCCTTGGGACACTTAGTAAGGAAGTGATAGAAGAGAACCCCAATATTGTGAAGGATTGTAGTAAGAATTCAAAAGCAATAGAAGCACTTATAGGAAGAGTAATGCAAAAAACCAAAGGTCAAGCAGATCCTGAAATTACACGAGGATTTCTGCTAAAAATCTTAAAAAGTATGGGGATGCTTGATTAAAAATAGAAATATACGTACTTAGAATTTAAAAAAAGAGGATATTAATTATAGCCACTTTTTGAGCTCTAAGCTGGCAGCATCTAATTTCAAATTAATAATGCCAAGCTTTGCCTCTTTTGTGGTTATGATGGTAAGAATATTTCCTTCAATTTCACTAAAGAGGATTTTTCCTTTCTCTGATTCAATAATAGCACTAAAAAATTGCCCTTGTTCTAATTCCTTAGTAGCCCTTTGACTAGCTTTTAGTATTAAAGTAACCATAGCCGCCACTGCTTCTGGATCAACCCAGCCGGGTAAAGCACTCCCTTTAATAAGACCAAATTTTTCAATAAGAGCGGCACCATGTACGCCTTTTATAGCCTTTAAAGAATCTAGGACTTCTGTTATTCTTTCACTCATTTAACTCATTCCAATTTGTTTGTGAGGAGAAGATTAAATCTTTATTTATTTTATGTAAGAAATAATTATATTTAAGTATACAAATCTTAATTAAAAAAGCTATTTATCATTTTTTAACTTCAACACATTTTCTATGACAAACTTTATTTATAGGCATTATAGGAAAGGGGATGAAGAGGATTTAGCAGATTTATTTAATAGGGCATTTCAGCAAGGTGGAGCCGGTTTCGTAAGGACTCCAAAGAGTTGGTATTGGCGTTATGTCCAATCCCCGGGTTTTGACCCAGAAATGTGCCAAATTGCAGAAGACCCTACAACAAATAAAATAATTGGAGCTGTTTATTCCAATTTAATAGAAATAATACCCTTAGATGGTAAAAAATATTTAGTGGGTGATATAAATGATGTTTCATGTCACCCAGATTATGTCAAACAAGGTGTAGCAACATCTTTAATGAAAAATGCAATTAAATATATGCAAAAAAGAGGATGCTCATTTTCTATACTCTCAGCAAACTATAAAGGGTTCCCTATGAGAAAGATTTATGAGAGGTTAGGTTATCATGTTTTTAGAAAAGAATTGCGTTTTATACAGTTCCCCTGCATTATGCGATTAATTAGGGACGTTTGGGGATTAGCGATTTTTATTCCTTTACTGTTCACACTTTCTTATTTACCTCGTTATTTAAATAGAATCAAGTTGAGGTTAAGTCATACCCTCAAAGATTTTACTTATGAAATTAATTACAATTGTAAGCATCTAGAGTATATAAAAGCTGTTAATCACATTATATCAAAATACTATGAAGGATATGCAAAATCTAACACTTCAAAATTAAGATGGGCAAGAATAAAAGTACCATGTAAAAGATTTAGACCAACATACATCCTCATAAAAAAGGGGGAAAGAATAATTGGCGGAGCTGTAATGACCCATCAAAACATTTATTTCTTTAAATATGGAATAAAGATACGGATTGGTTTAATTCATGAAATTTTTTTAGATAAAGACAAATTTAATAATAAAGAGGATTTATATCTTGGATATACTTACTTAATTGACAAAATTATGAGAGCTACTACTCGAAGGCACTTAGGAGTTTTACTTTTTAAAACGACTTTAGGAGATACTGATTTAATCGAAGCATTAAGAAGATCTAGTTTCCTAAAAATTCAAGATACTGGTGCTATGGTTAAAGAATTGAAAAATGATGTCAAATTTCATGACATTAAGAAACCGTTATTTATTCCGACATACGTTACACTAGGATTTCCATAAATGAAGTAATTAATAATAAGAGAATAACGATTATTATAGTGTAAATCTACTTTAGATACCAAATTAGGAGTAAATTTAAACCGAGAAAAATTGAACTTTATTCTTGGATATTTAAAAAATTATAACCTAGAAACAAAATCTTCTTAACTTATCGTCTTTTCATTTCCATAATCATCAATTATTATTAAATATAAATAGAAGTGATTTAAATTTCATACATTAAAGAAAAAGATAATCAAATAGGAATCTTATTTTCTGTTTTGGGCACATTTTTCTCTTATGTCTGGCTCAATTTGTTTTTTCCGGGTTATTTCGTGTATGGAGATATTATGTTCGCATTCGGAACCATACTAGGATGTATATATGTATTAAAAAATCGAGAGCCCGGTAGTTCGATATTAAAATATGGTGTCTTTACCGGAGTCATTGGCGGATTTCTTTCCTCATTTTGTCTTGCTCTTTATGAGTGGATTAGATTTTCGGTAATTCAGTATCAGGTATATGGGTATGACCTTAATATTACTGTGTTGTTTATATTTATAGGATATCTCGCGGTTTCTGGGATAATGATAGGATTGATAGTCGGGGCATTGATTAGCGCATACTTTATGTATAGAGAAGCTAAAAAAGAAGGTGTAGCTGAGAAGGAAAAAACATATGAAAGTGACGACTTTTTTGATGATCTTATTGAAAAATAATCATAACTTGAAAGTTTTTACTCTACTTTATATACTTAAATTAAAAAAAAAGTAAAATCTTTAAAGATTTTAAATTTTAATAAACAAATTTCTTTTACATTAAAGAGGCAAGTGAAGTTGCTAAAGTTTCTTTTTTAGGTTTTCCTTCTAATAATTCATGAACTCTCTCAGCTAAGATTTGAGGTGTAAATTTCTCTCCATTGTTGTCGATCTGTTTATAAGTTGTCCATCCTGTTAATGAAAAGACTCTATCTCCTACAGCTCTGAATACTTCCCCATTTATGTTTATTGCCTTATCAGAAGCTAAGAACGCAACCATAGGAGCAACATTAGAGGGATGAAATATATCAAAGCCTCTTTTATCTTTCATACTCATGGTAGCCGCCATGGTTGGGGTTGCATCTGTAGTAAGTCTTGTTCTTGCTACAGGTACGATACAATTTACTGTTGCATATTTCTTTAATTCCATAGCGGCAATATTCGTAAAGGCCGCTATACCTGCCTTCGCTGCACCATAATTAGATTGTCCCACATTTCCCAATAAACCAGCATCAGAGGCTGTGTTAATTATCCTCCCAAAAACACCTAAATCAGGATTTGCTTTTCCTTGTTGTCTAAAATATGCTGAAGCATGCCTTGTCATATTAAATGTCCCTTTTAAATGCACTGCCATAATCGCGTCCCATTCTTCTTCAGTCATGTTAAAAAGCATTCGATCTCTTAGAATACCCGCATTATTCACTAAGATATCTAATTTTCCAAATTCAGAGATAGCTTGATCGACCATACTCTTGGCAGCATTAAAATCAGTGACAGAATCATAATTCCCTACTGCTTTAACACCTAATTTGGTAACCTCCTCTACAATTTGATCTGCTATTTTAGATTCGGACCCTGTTCCATCATGAAAGGCACCCAAATCGTTTACAACTAAGTTACATCCTTCTTTAGCAAACAGCAATGCTTCTTCTCTTCCCAAACCACGACCCGCGCCAGTAATTATGGCGACTTTTCCATCTAACATTCCCATAATTTATCACAATTTTTATTTAATTTTAGATAGATTAAATTCAATTGCAAGTTTAAAAAATTTTAAGGATTTTTGTTAATTTCTATGCAACATTGAAATTGGATTTTAATTGGGGATAAAAATGGAATCAATGACTCATAATCTTACAGCTGTTCTTATTCAGATACTCTGTTTTACATATTTTCAATACCCAATGAACATAATTTTTACGATAATTTTTGCTCTTTTTTCTCATTTTATTTCAGATGCATTTTCGAAATTAACATACCACACTCCCGAAGCTATGAAGAAAGATAAGTTTTGGATTGTATGGCATATAGTAATAATTGTCGCATCACTAATAACGGGATTCGTATTTTCCATTAAATTCTGGTTAGGATTATTAATGGTAAACTTACCGGATATAATTGATTGGTATATTTTAAGACCTATTCAAAATAGAAAAAGAAGGATAAATCCCGAATTTAAAGGGGAAACTTTTCTGATATTTCATCCTATTATAGATTGGCTTCGAAATAAACTATTATTTTGGCTTCCTGATTTAACCTATAAAAAATACGGTATTATAACAGAATTGATAATAATAAGTCTTTTATCTATTTTGATAGGTTTTTTCATTTAATATTTCCAGCTTAAAATTCTCCCTATTTTGAAAATAAAACAAATGACTTTGACAAGAACAATCAGATGATCCAAAATTATCAATAAAATCATCAGCTAGATTTATTACTTCCTTAGCAATAATACATTCTAATCTATTTATAGAAGGAATTAAGAATA
>JBHLRJ010000066.1:0-21862 GCA_048882645.1 Candidatus Thorarchaeota archaeon | reverse complement strand
GATAAAATTTGAAATATATTTAGGAAAAATAAATAAAAAAAATGAATAATTCTTAATCGATTTTCACTTCAACACTATGATACTCGGACTCTTTAAAAGGAACCTCAATTTTTAGAAGTCCTTCTTTGTAAGTTGCTTTTGCTTCTTCTGGTTTTACAGGGCAGCATATTGAATAAGATCCAATATAAATTGTATCTTCAGTTTCTCCTTTTATGAAAAAGCTATCATCATGCATTTTAAGTTTAATTGTGTCTTTCTCTACTCCAGGCAATTGAATTTCAATTTTATAAAATTCAGTTTCATCGTCAGCCCAAGAACATACTTCTGGAGATGTCAAAAATTTTTCTTCTTCTTTTACTTCTGTTTCTGACATATCTTTCACATTTCATTATACTTTGAATTCTTATTATAACCATCAAAAATAATTGATTTAAAAGTTATTTCTATAGAGTATTAGAAAAAAGACAAATCAGTCTTTAAGACTAAATAAAAAACATAATTTGTTTTTGAATTTATAAGATATCAAGAATTTTTTAAGAAAGGGGCGTTTCTATTGAGGATTTTAGTATCAGTGAACTATTTGATAAAACTTCATAAATCTTATCCCAATATTCCTTAATTTCCCATTCTTGCTTATTTTTTATTTGTTCTGACATTAGTTTTAAAGTTTCCTGAATTTTAATAGATTCAAAATAGGATATACTAGGGGCAATTATAGAAATCATATACTGTTTTTCACCATACCTTTCACCACTATCGGGAAACGAATCAAAAAAGATATAGCCCTTTTTTTTTATATTTTCAATATTTAGTAACATTCCTTCAGCTTTAGTAATTTTATTTTGTCCATAAATAGAAGTTGCTGCATGGAAAAGTTGCCTTCCTATTGTACTAATTGAAAGATGACAACTGTCCTCATTTGGATAACTATCCTTTAGTATTGGTCCTGAAATATCATCCCAAAAAACGATCAATAAACAAAAGGGAAACTCATCATCTTTAGATATTGAGGGGTGCAATTCAGTATTAAAAGAAGTTAGCAATTGTCTAATTTTGTTATCTATTAAATGAGATTTTCTTGAGCGTCTAATTTTACCTGAGATTGATGCCATTAAATCATGTTCATTAAAGGGTTTGGTAATATAGTCATCTACACCTAGCATTTTACCAAAACGTATTTCTTCAGGAGTAGATTTGGCTGTTAGAAATAGAAATGGTATTTGATTTAGTTTATTATGCTCAGATACTGCTGCGAAAAACTCATACCCATTCATATTTGGCATCATAATATCACTTATTATCACTTCGGGAAGATTTTCTTGGTTTGAAAGAATTTTAAGAGCCATTTCTCCACTGTTGGCAGTTTTTACTTTGTAACCTTTTGATTCAAGTAAAATTTTAAGATTAAACAAAATATCTTGATTATCATCAACCACCATTAGAAGAGGCTTTGATTCTGACATATTAGAATTTCACACAAGTCTAGCATGTAGAATATTGTCCTAATAATATTTATAATTTTACTCTATCACTCAATTTGAGGTAAAAACACATATATAGTTGTTCCTTTCTCTAACTCACTCTCCACAAATATATTACCTTTATGAGCTTCGATTAAGTCTTTTGCTATTGAAAGCCCTAACCCGGTTCCAGCAATTTCATTTACATTACTAGATCTGAAAAAACGCTCAAAAATGCGAGATATATCTTCTTTGGGAATACCATGTCCATAATCTTTGAATTGAAAGAGGACTCCAGGATATCCATCTAAATTATATTTATCTTGATAATTTTTCAATGCACTAATTTCCACTTTTGAATTTTCCTTGGAATATTTAATAGCATTGTCGAGAATCACTCGAAAAATTTGATCTATTCTCTTAGGATCACCTTTTAAACGAATGGCATTATCTATATTTATCTCAAAACTTACATTTTTTTCTTTCCCTATGGGTTCCATGAGGTATAAGATCTCATTTATAATGTCTAATGGATTATACTCAATTAAATCAAGTGTCAATCCTTTTTCATCAATCCTTGAAATCAATAAAATGTCTTCAGCTAATTGATTTAAAAGCTGGATATTTCTTGAAATCCCATCCATTAACTTACCTTCTAATTCATCATTAAGGAGATCTTTATTCTTAGTTAGATAATCAATCGACATCATTAAAACTGTAATGGGAGTTCTAAGTTCATGGGAAACTGTTGAGATTAATTGTGATAATTTTTCCTCGGCTTGTTTTCGCTGTGTTATGTCCATTCCATAAATGTTTACATAATCCACACTTTCTACAGGAGTAATTACCAATGTAAAGGTTCTATTGTTCAATTTTATTTCAATTTCTTTTATTTTTTTATCAGTTAAAACATTACTCACAGTTTCACGTAAAATGAGTGGAAGCGAGCTTCCTTCATTGACATTAAATGTGATTTTCCCGGATGTATTACAATATAACACATGTTCATTATCTACTCTCAACACAGGATTTGGATTTTCTGAGGGAAATTTTGATAAATTTCGGATTTTTTCTTCAGCCTCTTTTTGTTCTGTGATATCTCGAAAAGTTGATTGAAGGTATTGCTTTCCAGATAATGTAACTACTTTTCCGGTAACAAAAACATCTCTAATTTCACCATTCTTCGTAACGAATTTTGTTTCAAAATCATCTCTACCTTCCTTTAAAATTTTTTCAATATGTAATTTAGTTTCAGAAGCATTTTCTATAAAATCATAATCATTAATTTTTAGATCTTTAAATTCTTCACGTGTGTAACCTAAAATTTTACATACGACATCATTAAATTCAACAGCTTTAGAAGTTTCAGGATCTAAAATAATAATACCCCCGGGAGATTGTTCAAAAGTAGTTCGATATCGAAGTTCCGCCTCTGCTAGTAATTCTTCTGATTTTATTCTCTCTGTAATATCTGTGCTAATACTTAGAAGAGAATAATTTTTTTCATCAATATCCTTTAATGGTTGTTCTACTATCCAATATGTTTTCTCCCCTCCAGGTAATTTAAATTTTCGCTGATAAGCACGACTAATTCCTTTTTGAATTAATTCACGGTTATTGTTGAAGTATTCATTGGCCAATTTCTTCGGAAAAATATCATAAAGAGTTTTCCCAATAAAATCTTCAGGTTTCCCACCTAATTCAGAAGCAGCTTTTTCATTCACTAATAAATATTTCCCATTTTTATCCAACATTGTAATCCCTGCTCCAGTATGTTTTATGATATTTTCTAGTTCTAATTCATTCTTTTTTATCTTTCTAAATAGTAAATCAACCGGATCCTCGAATCCTGTCTGAATAATAGCTTTGTAGAGAAAATAAAATGCGATTATTTTTAAAATGTGACCAACAAAGTTAGGAATATCAGTAACACCAAAATAAAATGTAAATGCCAATTCAGAAGTCATAGTTGCGACAATTGAGCTGAGTATTAAAATGAAGACCTTTTCATCAAATTCAGATCTATTTCTAATTATTTTAAGTAGGGAAATAAGAAGCACGAAATTTATAACATATTCACTCATTACTTTAAACCATGTTAATCCTTTACCCTCAATATAACAAATAGGAAAATATTCAGTAAAAATAAGAAACAACAATATAACTGAAATAACTAAATATAGACACATTAAATACGCTGGTTTAATACTCCGTTTAATCATAAATGCTGCCCCGATTAATGATAATGCTTGAAGATATCGAGCGGCAATCCATAGAGATGTTGGGAGATTTGAATCATATCCTTTAAATATTTGCATCCCTGAATAAGAAAGAGTATGCATCAAGTCAAAGATTCCGATGTAGAGCGAAGAAATTCCCAGAATTAAAAAGAAAGAATTTTTCATGTATCTACGTGAGTTCCAGCCAATAAAGAACACGCCACCGGCTATCACGATACTAAAAATTTCAGCGATGCTATGAAATAATAAATAATTAATGAATCTCGTAAAAGAAATAAGAACCAAACCCAATAAAAAAATTAAAATTTCTATTGTTTCTGTCTTTCCCTTAGGCGGAGATTCTAGACTTCTATTGCTCAACATTTTTCAAAGTTATGTTCTAAGAAAGCTTAAAATAACACTGAATTTAAAAATAGCTAAAAATATTCAAATTGATAAATTCCTAACTGATTGTAGTTTTTTCAAAGATACAGTAAACAGATGTTTTATGGATGCTATAATCTAAATTTGGAGGAATCTTCTTTTTTATTGTATTGATTAATTGGGTGATTATAGTATCGTTTAATTCATTATCGAATTGTATGTCAGGATCAAATTTATGAAGAAAAATTGAGAATTCTATTTCACCTAGATTCTCTATGGTAGGTATTAAACTTTCCAAATATTCAATCGCTTCATCATATCGATGTACATCTTGGATGTCAATCACATATATAATTTTACTTGCTCCAATTACGTAATTTCTAAACTCTTTAAAATATTCCTCCCTAAATGATCTTTGACCACCAAGGTCCCATATTGCATATTTGGAGTTTAATGCTTCAAAATTATCTATTTGACGCCCACGAGTAGGATATATAGATGCAAAAGCAGTTAAGGTTTTAATTCCTTTTAAACAAGTTACAATTGATGTTTTTCCACTATTATCTAACCCTATTAATAATATTTTAATGGAATCTTCCGAAGAATCTTCATTTTTTTGAATTTTCATTATAATTGAACTGATTTATTAAATTATGATAGAGTATTGTAAACGTCTTGATCTCTTATTTCTTTAAATTTTTCTTTATTAATATCAGCGACTATTGAACTTATTCTGCCAATTAAAGGAAAAATATCCGAGTTTTTAATTTTATAATATTTAATATTACTTCTCTTCTCAAAAGTAATGAGATTATTATCCACAAGTATGTTTAAATGTTTTGAAGTTGTAGATTGAGACCTTTCTAATTTTTTTTGAATTTCTGATGATGGTTTTTCATTGTCTTTTAAAAAATCTAAAATTTCTAATCTTGTTTGATCTGCTAAAACCCGTAAGAACTCAACTATAGATCTTCTGAATTCACTCATAGAACTCCTAAATCCTTAATAAGAAGCTTATAAGAAATGTGTTTTTATAGCTTTTTAAAGCTTATTTTAATGGAATATTAATAATTCCTTATTAATATGCAGATCACAAAGATTTAAATATTATGCTATCGTAATATTTATATATCGTAGTACCGCGATGTGTGAATACTGATTTTATTTTTATTAAACAGATGTGATATTTAATGATAAGTGAAAAAATAGGTATTGATCAGATTGATTGTAAAATTATGGACTTAATTCAGAAAGCACCAAATCTCACACATACAGAAATTGCCAATCATGTAAATCGAAGTCAACCTACAGTTGGCATGCGTATTAAAAAACTTGAAAAATTAGGAGTTTTAAAATATCAAGCAGGGATTAACATTAAAGTAGCAGATCTCTGTTTTGCTCGAATCGAAGTTCAAACAAAAAATCCAAAAAAGGCTATTGAGATAGTTAAACGATGTCCCTTCATGCTTAATGCCTTTCGATTAAGTGGTAATTCAAATATAAGTATTTTATTAGTGGGATTAAAATTTAATGATATCGATAACATTGTTAATCGTCATTTTCGAAATGACCCTGAAGTAATTGGAGTACATATAGATGTAATAACAGACGTAGTTAATGATTTTGTTTTACCAATAGATTTAAATCTCGAATTTGGAGAATTAGATTTAGGCAGTTGTTGTTGTGAAAAATGTAGTTTTTAATTTTACTAAAATATATTTTTATTTAGCTTTTTTAAAAAGATTTCTACTTCAAAGCAGATATTTAATCAATGGTTATAGCTCTATATTTACATGCTGTTGTGCACATATGGCATTTTATGCAACGATCCTCACGATCTTCTACTACTGTACACTTAGGTTCAGAACTTTTATTGATAACCTCATAAATTCCTCTAAAACAAGCTTCTTCGCATGAAAACTCCTGGCATTGGCTACATTTGCTTACATCTATATGATGGAATTTATAACTCTCAATGCTATTTTTCCTATCTGCTTCACTCATTATAATAACTCAAATATCGAAATCCTTTTATCCCTTTAGTTTATACTCTATAACAAAATCCTTTAACTTTATCAAATTGATTAATCATTTAAAGAATCCTAGTAATGAGTGGTTGAATGAGTTTGAGAAAAGTTCCAATTTTTCAATTGCATAACTTAAGGAAAGGAATTTTTAAATCACGTCCTAATCGATTTATTGGGGAAATTGAATATGAGGGTCAAATTGAGATTGCTCATATTCACGATCCTGGTAGATTAAAGGAGTTACTATTTGAAGAAGCTGAAGTTCTCTTTTCCTATTCTAAGGGGAAATTAAAGTATTATATTAAAGCAGTTAGGGCTGACGGCGAATGGGTTCTCATAGATACGGCATTACATTCTAAAATCGCTTTAAGAGTTTTTGATTGTTTAACAGAGTTTTCTAATGTGAAAGAAATTAAAACAGAAGTAACCATAGGGAAGAGTCGGATTGATTTTATCCTAGATGGAATTCCATTGGAAGTAAAAGGAGTTACACTTGTAGAGGAAGGTATCGCTCTTTTTCCTGATGCTCCTACAGAACGTGGAGCAAAACATGTAAAAGAAATTATCAAAAATAATGGAATTCTACTATTTTTAATATTTCGTAAGGCAAAAAGCTTTAGGCCGAATCTAAAAATGGATCATAAATTTTCAACAAGACTAAGCGAAGCAAGAGAAAAAGGAGTGAAAATTTTACCAGTTCAAATAAGTTTTGATGGATCAATAATTTACTATGAAAAATTATTACCGATGTCTCATTTTTAGTATTTAACTAAAAATTCTACACATTAATTTTTTATAAATTTTTCCTAATATTTTATAACTTGTAATATTTTTTGCATAATTAGATAATAAAAAATTATTATATAAGATTATGATATCAGACAAATTAAAACTTGACGATATTGATAGGCAGATAATATCGCTTGTTCAGGAAAACCCAGCTCTTACACATACCGAAATAGCTACAAAGATCAATAGATCTCAACCAACTGTTGGAATGCGAATAAAAAAACTTGAGAAAAATGGTGTTCTACAATTCCAACCAGGAATTAATTTCAAGAAAGTGGATTTACATCTTGCTACGGTTGAGTTAAAAACCAAGAATCCTAATGAAATCATTGATATGGCTAAGCATTGCCCATTTATGTTAAATGCCTTCAAACTTAGTGGTGAGCATAATATTTGTATACTTCTTGCGAGTTCTAAACTTCAAAAGTTAGATAATATTGTAAACTACCATTTTCGAAATAACCCAGAAATTCAGCATGCATCTATGGAGGTAGTTATTGAAATTGCTAAAGATTTTATACTACCCATTGATTTTGACTCAGAAAATCATGATCCTACAATAGAGGAAGGCTGTGGGAAAAATTGTAAATATAAGATTGCCCAAGCAAAAGGTCTAGTCCCCTCTTCTGACTAATAGGCTTTTTTTAATATTAGTAAAGTTTACATTGGGTTAACTAACTTAAAAATAAAAGATATCTATAATCTATGATTCATCTTCTTGACTGAATTTGAATTTTGGTAAATCAGCTGCCATATTGCAATCAGGACCACAATATCTACCATCAAAACTCTCGATCTGAAAATCAATTGGAATTACAAAATTATGGATCGATTCGATTAAAATATTTGTTTTCACATTTATTACGTTCGGATCTCTCCTAAAGCATAAATCAATCAATTTCTCGATTGTTCGTAGATCTGAAGCAGCAATAAAGCAAAGAACATTAAATTCACCTGATATTTTAAAGGCATGATTGATAAATGGACAATTTTCAATTTTCTTAACGATATTCTCAACGTCCTTAGTGGAGATATATGCTATAGCAACTTTGATGTCGACTTTTTTAATATTGAATCCTATCTGCTTAGTAAGCAGGTGTTTTCTTTCCAGCTTGATAATTCGTGCTCCCACTGCTGGTTGAGACTTTTCTATTTCTTTAGCAATGTCGCTGTGGGTAATATCAGGGTCTTTTTCGAGCATTTCGATAATTTTCTTATCATCTGCATCGATGCCCAAAATCTCATCAAACGTTTTTTTCTTCATTTCCATTTGTAATCATAAGAGATATACAATTTAAACTTATTTTTAATAAGTTTAAAACTATTTAAACCATAAACGATAATTTAATAAAGTTAAATACCGATTCTTTTCTAACTTATTAATTCAACTTAAATTAGTTCATTAATAAATGAACGTATTAAGTCAAGGTTTTAATAAGGATTGATTGGTTAAAAAAATTTTTTTTTAAAATAGGAAATTCCAAGATTTGATATTTATAGGATAATATTCGATTGAATCGGAGATTTTTATTTATTCTATGCTCTAAAACACAAATTCACTACATCCTTGTAAAGAATTTAATGATAATTATCGTAAATCCTAAAGTTCCAACTTAAGTTTCATTTGATCTCCTCTTTCTTTCTCAGAACTAACTTCACCTCCGATAACATAAAATATTTTTCTGGAAATCAATGAAAAAACGATAAATTAATAGTTATTCCTATGGTTTTTAAAATTTTTAGAAATAGACAATAAAATAATAAATAGAATATTTATTTTGATTAATAAACTTGAGAATTAGATTTACGAGTAGTGAGATTACATACAATTTCTAATTATTACATCTTCGGAAGACAAAGCATCTTTGAATATCAGAGATAAATTACTTAACAATAATGTGTTTAAATTTATTGAAACAAATCTTATATGGCATAATCACCCCATTTTTAAACTTGAAGGCGATTATAGTGAGGAAGTGAACGTACTTCTTGGTTTAACTAAAGAACCACTCATATTTCTTGATGATTTAAAGTTAATTAGTTCAGAAATCGATCCTGATTTTCTTATTTTTATGAGTCGCCATACTTCTAAAACATCACGTCCAGCATTTTTGGTCCATACAACAGGAAACTGGAGCATAACAGCTGATTACGGAGGAGAAGCTCGAGATTTATCCCTAACAAGTGCCTTACTGCATAAGGCAGGATTTATGTCATTTCTTCAAGGAGATATCACAACTAAATTAGCTGAATTTTTGATAGATATTGAAGTAACCCATCATGGTCCTACTACTTTAGGAAAACCTTTGATTTTTATGGAGTTAGGAAGTAGTAAGACAGAATGGGTTATTCAAGAAGCAGGTGAATTCATAGCGTCTGTGGTAATCAACACAATATTCAAATACCTAGAACTTGAAAAAGTTAATTGTGAAAAAATAGGATTAGGTTTTGGAGGAACTCATTATGCGCCAAATTTTAAGAGGTTAATAAGTGAAAAAAATATAGCAATGTCATTTATTTGCCCTAAATATTATATCCAAGAATTAGATCGTGATTTAATTACAAAAATGGTAAATAATACGTCTGAAAAGGTAGACTATTTTATCATTGATTGGAAGGGTGCGAATTCTGAAGATAAAAAACATTTAATCCCACTCTTGGAAGGTTTTGATATTCCTATTAAAAAAACTAAAGAACTCTGATTTAATTTTAATAGAAATTATGTAGTTTCGTCTTTGATCATTTCATAATATTTAATTAAATTTTTAAAAACATAATGAGCGGGAGTATAACCTTGGATCGCTGTTTTAGATAATGTAGTAACCAAGAAATCCCTATATCTAACATTTTCTCTAGGTGTGACATTTAATTCTCTAACATTATAAAAGCTACGCCAAAAACCTGTAGGCCAATCAACGATTGGAGCTAAAAATCTACTATAATGCTGTTTCCCTTCAGGAGATAATTCAATGGGTCTGTTTATTTCATATAAGTATTGGTTATCTTGTTTAATGACGTGGATTATACCATCTTCCTCAATTTCATCCATCAAATTATGGATATCAGCTATCTCTATATCTTCTATATTCAATTTTTTTAGGTTAAGTAATATCTCGTCGTCGGTTATACCATTGAGTCTCATGATTGTATAGTTACGTGCAAGAAGGTTATACTTAATTGGAACGGACTCATGATCAATTTTGTTATATTGAATTAAATTTCCTAAAATTTCTTTTGCTACTAAGTATCTAAGAATTTTTTGATCCTCATCGGAAAAATCATTTTTGAAAAGCTCAGAATTAAAATATTTTTCATATAAAGTTATTAATATTGATTTGATGGTGTTTAATCCATCAACTATTGCTTGTTCAAGATTTTGCAGCATTTGAATTCTATAATCAATATCAGTGAGGAATTTATTTTTATCAAGCTGTAGTTGCCTTATAACGTAGGGTTTGTCATTTATGGGATTTAGATATTCCCATTTAGTCCTAAACCGATAAGATTGCTGATTTGCGATACTAGAAAGCTTGTAAACCACATCTAAAAGTTTATTTAGAAACTCATTTTCAGATACTTCAGTCATCCCCTAAAGACCTTAATCTTATGCTAGTTTTTATTAGATATAATAAATATAATATAATCTATATAATCTAAATACTTTTAAATTTAAATGATATTTTTTCAAGACTTGAAACGATTTATATAAAGTATGAAGTATTAGATAACCTTATATCTTTGAATAAATAGGGAGAATATTATAATAAGATGAAAATTGAACATGTAGCACTAGCATACAATTCAGAAGAAGAATCTGATAGATTTTTTGTTGACTTACTTGGTTTGAAAAAAATTCGATCAAAATCAGTTTCAATTGATTTAATGGAGAAATTCTTTGGAGTTAAAAAGGAGCATAAATATGTTGTATATGAGGATGAAAATTCAAAATTTGAAGTATTTATAACGGATGATAGGAGTAGGGCTCGTGATGTCTTCACTCACTGCTGTATTTTAATAGAAAATCGAGATGAGTTTCTTAATGAAGCAACCTCAATGGGATTTGAAAGTGTAAAAGTATTAAGACAAGAGGGTAATGGATATTACCTTTTTATTAAAGATTCGTTCCAAAACTTATATGAAGTAAAAGAGAAAGAGTAGATAAGAAATCTCACCTATAATTTTTTAAAATCCCAGAGCATTCTAATATCTCTTTATGATCAAAAGCTAAATCTAAGGATTTTATATTTGAAATTGAAACAATTTCAAGAGCTGCAGCATCGTCTAATGCCATTGGTTTCTCATTGTTTGTTGCTGGCTCACATAAAAATGCAATTGTAACGTTATGCCCCCTAGGATCGCGCTTAGGGTCAGAAAAAACGCCAATAAGTTTAATAATTTTAATATTAATATTTGTTTCTTCTTTAGCTTCTCGAATACATGCATTTTCCACGGTCTCACCAAGATCAACGAAACCTCCTGGCAATGCAAGCTCCCCTTCAAAAGGAGGATTTTTACGCCGTATTAAGATAATGTCTTCTTTATTGTTAAGTAGAATTACAGCATCTACAGTCAAGAGGGGAGTAATCGGTTTAGACATAGTTATTTGATGATATTTAATTATAATTATTCTAAAAGAGTGGCTATTCATCCCATACTGCTGATGCAAGTAAATGCTCAATTCTCGTTTTCCTTGGTCTGATAAACTCTGTATGATGTTTCTTACGCTCTAGTAATAAATGTTTCTCAAGATTAGTTGAATTAATCATATATACCTCTAAATCTCCCTCATCTAGATAGATGTGATTGAAACTGGGTGAATCATCAGCACGGACTTTATTTGATGTCGAAGTACCACAATATAGAAAAGTTGTATTTGATGAATCTCTCCAAGAAACAACATAAGCATGAGGTACATGACGATGGCCCATTAAAACTAAATCAATTTCGAATAGTTGAGCAAATTCTATAACTTCTCCAGCATCTCGAACAGTGGTAAACTTTTGACCTGACATTGGAATAGGAATTAAATGATGATGTAATGCCATTATTCTATTTTCTAAATTTTTATTGAATTGTCGACCCAACCAATCTAATTGCTCATCCCCAATCATCCCTTCAGCCATATCATCTCTAGCAGAACAAATTCCAACGATAATTGTATCTTTATCGTCAAGAATCATTCGGGAACGTCGAGGCCCAATTATCTTCTCAAAGAATACTAAACCTGAGTTTTTTGCATCATGGTTTCCTGGAACTGCTAGAAATTTAGCATTTTCTTTTATACGATCGAGATACGGGAGAAATTTCTTAAATTGAATTACCCTCCCTTTATGTACAATATCCCCTGTACAAATTACGGCATCTGGACGAGTTTCGTTGATATAACTTATAATATTCTCAATAAGGTCTTCTCTAAACTCACTACCGAAATGAAGATCACTGATTTGTATTATTTCAACCAATTTCTTAACACACTCTCATAAATTATTCGCAAATTAAGAGAGAATTTCTAACACATATAATTTTAATAATAAGTGTTAGATTTAAAATGTTTTTAATAGCAAAAAAACGGGAATAAATTGCAAATAATATATTAAATATTTAAAAAAATGCTTTGGCATAATTCTCCACTTTAAGTGAAAGTAACATATTGTTGAATTTTTGCAGTAATTTACGTCGTTTAGCTAAGGTATCAAGAGTCTTTTCATTGTTACAATCAAAGCAAATACCATTAACATTTATATGACGCATTTCCCCACATTGAGGACAGAAAAATTCTTTAAATATAGGTTTCTTATTTTTTTTCTTAAAATTTGTCATTTCTCATTTAACTTCCGATTTGATTTAAATTTTCTATCTTCACTATATCATAATATTATCTACAGATTTTTCGAGAGGAGTATTAAATTTTTCTTTTATCAGGATTAAATAATCCTCTTTTTGATTAATTAAAGTAGATAATATCTGATTAAACATTTTATATATAGTTTCTCAATTTTTCTTATTAATGATAAAAAATTACTGGATTTTAAGCTCTCTCGTCATATTATATAAAGTCTATATACTATATATAGAAAAAAGTTTGTTAAGAGAACTTATTTAAGATTCAATTTGTTAATAATAAATTCCTTGACATCCTTAGGACTTAAGGTTGTATCACCGATAAAACCTTGACCATAATCTTTTCTTCCTCCTCCTCTTCCACCAAAATTCTCAACACATTCTTTTACGAGATTGCCAATATGTAATTTTGAAATTTCCAGAGATTTATCTCCTTCCATGCCTAAAACCATTATTCCTTCATTGGTTTTATTTATAAAAATGTTTATTAAATTATTAGAATGCTTCATTACTCTAATTGAGAAGTTCTTAAGATCTTTTTCAGATAGATCTTCAAAATATTCTAATATGAGCTTAAAAGTTTCATAATCTTGGCTTCGATTGATTAAATCTCCAATAAAATCCTCACTTAAAATATTTTTCATTTGATCTATTTTCTTAACTCCATCAATCCATTCTGAATAAAATTTTTGGATCTTATTTGGTACATCTTCTTTTTTTATACCGAGAAATTGGGAAATTTCTGATAATACATCACCTTCAAATATTTCTGAGGAGTTCAATAACAGATCATCCTTATTAACCTTGCCAGTTTTAAGCGATTTATTCACATTTTTCCATTTTTCGAAAAGCTCTTTTATCCGGCTGAGGAGCAATTTACGATCGACATTTAATATTTTCATTAATTCTTCTAGGATTTTTTTATGTTTTTCCTTTAATTTATCAGTGGCTTTACCTGCTGTAAATGTGAGTCTTACTATATCATCTTGAATTTTCTGTGATTTAGTAATATGAATACGACCCGTTTCTGAAGTATTATTCAAATGTGTACCACCACATGCCTCAACGTCAACTCCAGGGATCTTTACAATCCTGAGATTTTTGCCAGGAACAGCTCCACCTTGATATATTGCCATACCATACTTCTGCTCAGCTTCGGTTCGGGGAATAAATTCAAGATCTAATTCAATAGCTTCATCTACAATTTCGTTTGCTCTTCTTTCAATTTCTTGAAGTTTATCCCTAGGGATTTGTTCATAATGAGTTATATCGAGATGGGAATTTTTAAGCGTCTTTTTTGCACCAGCTTGATTAATATGATTTCCCAGCACTTCTCTTGCTGCAGCATTAACAATGTGAGTTGCTGTATGATGTTGAGAAAGTTGAGTTCGCCAAGATTTATCAAGTTTGATTTCAACTGTATCTCCCTCTTCAAATTGAGGTTTTTCATCTAAAACGTGAACAATATGATTTCCTTGTTTGAATACATCATTGAACTTTTGACCACTTATTGTTCCAACATCATGAAGTTGACCTCCCGAAGTTGGATAAGCAACTGATTGGTCTACAAGTACCATACTATCGATAATTTTTAACACTTTGGCACTGTTTGTAGTTTTTCTGTAGTCAAAATAATAAAGAGACTTTGTTTCTGGAATTCCCTCCAAATCAAGTTTAACTTCCTTACCTGTTGAATGAATTTGCTCAGATTTTTCATGTCTTTCCACTATTAGGCCATAGAAATTATCAGGGATCTGAACCTTTACTCCATGTTTGCTAGCTGCTTCTTTGACCATATCGGGACTTATCCCATTGGAATCGTATAATTCTAAAATGGTATTAGTAGAGATTTCGCCCTTTTTCAATTCTCTTTCTAAGATCTTTCCCGCTTTTTTCTTGGTAGCATAGAATTTCTCCTTTTCTACATCAAGGATCTCCTTAATTTCATCTAAATGATCAGATACTTCTGGAAATATTCCTTTTAATTCGTGTGCATGCCATTTACAAACATCAGCCATATCAATTGGCCAATTGAATTGATCAATGAAACTAATCGCTCGCCTGAATATTGCTCTAAGATTATATCCACCGCCAACATTTGAAGGTAGTTTTCCATCATTAATTGCGAACAATAAACTTCTTGAATGATCAGCTATTGAGTAAAGTCCTGTCATAGGCATGATTTTACTTTTTAATTCTTCAGGCTCAACGTTTAACTCGTTAGCAACTCTATTCCATGCTTCATCCATATCGTCAACTTCATCCGCATTTAAATATGCAGAGTACTGAGAAAATCTATCATATAAATCCAAATCTAATACGATTTTAGTAATCTCTCTTAACTTTGAAAGAACATAAGGGAAGATAGCTTCATGAATATTAGGAGTTCCTTGTGAAAACCAGGCAATCCGTTCCTGACCCATCCCCATATCAAGAACTTTGAGTTTTAATTCTCTTGGGCCTTCTGGAGTCTGTTCAAATAAGGTGTACACTTGATTAAATAATTCTACGCCCCTACTGAAGAATTCTAAACTACAGCCAAATGAGCCACCTCCTACCCAGGAATCTTCATGTATTATGATTTCTTCTTTTGGTAGACCAACACCTTCATGAATAAAGTCATGAATGTCAATGAAAAGTTCTCCTTGGTTCCATTCTTCAGGGGGTACAAAAGTATGTTGACCGATCATAACAAAACCAGTATTATGAGAAGATGTCACACCTACATTTTCAATGTCGTTAAACCTCAAACAAAATTGAGGAATAATGAGCTTCTTTGCTGGAGGTTCAACTTCACCTGTAATAACATACGGTTGGAAGGCAGATATAGATGCTATAGTAAACTCTGATGTAGGGTTCCACCTTGCCACACAAGGATATCTTTTAATTGGGATGTACCCCCTCGGTTCCAAAATCTCAACAATTTTCTCCCATACTCCTATAAATGAAAGTTTCACCTTAGAAGGATTATTTACTGTAACTTGAAAACCTCCAGAACATATCGGTTCTCCACATACTTTTCGATCTTTATGAACTGTCCAAAAGTAAGTTCCACAGCACTCACAATGCTTTCTTATATACCCTAATTTTCTAAGTTCCTTTGTAGGGAAATACTTATCTGGATTTTTCGAGGCTATTTCCCTAAAAACGGATTTTAATTGTTTATCAGTTTGAGCTGCAACAAGTTCCTCCTGTTCTTTCTCTGACAGCACTTTAATCAAATTATGATAATCTAAACTATTTTATAAAATAATTAGAAGAATTATGATCCTCTTTTAATACTGCAATTTAATGTTTTATTTCTTAACAATTTTATCAACTATTGATGTCAATAATTCAATTAAAAAATCTTTTATAATATTGTGTAAATATTAACTTGCAAAGAAATCTACTTTTAAATACATAATGAGGTGAGAGTAAAGTGGCTCATATTTTAGTTACAGGTTGGACCCCACAACATAAAGGAAATGAAATGCTAAAAGTTTATATGTCTAAAGATAAACCAGTATATCCTGATTTTATTAAAAAAGTACAACATTGGATGGCTATATCTTCTGAGGGAATGATTAAAACTTATGCTGTATATGAATGCCCTGATGATAAAATATTAGACGGAATGAAAGCAATCGGGAAAAGATACACTGTCTACGCTCAAATAGAGGGTTACAAATACTTTCCTGAAGTATTATTTGATGCTCAAGAGATAATCAAGCTATTCATCTAAATAATAATTCACATTTTTTTTTATAATTCTAATATCTGGAGCCTTGAATATCCTTTATTCGCAAAATCATAATCAAGTAATTCTATTTTTTCTGGAATTATCTTTAATAGTAGTTTTCGCTTTCCCCGCACTATTTTTTGAGCCTTTTCGAATCCCTCATCTTCCTCTTTTAAAAAAATCAATCTATCTCTCCTTGAAGCTGTGATTTGCATACCCTGAATTTTACCTTCGGTTAAAGGTGTATAAATACCTATACTTATATTCGGATTCTCTTCTATATTCTTAACTTTTTTCCCAGGAGCAGGGCCAACATAGATATTAAAACTGTCTTTTTCTGTATAAAAATCCATAGGAGTCGCACGAGGAATGTTATTACTACATGTACACAAAATTAATACTTTCCTTTTATCGAGAAACTCTCGAATTTCTCTTTTTAACTCCTCTTCAGGCATCTTTTGATTACTCATTTCAATTATCACTTAAAACTATATTTAATTATGATAGTAAAATGACTAAATCAAGATAAATTTTAAAAAAGTAGTAAAAATATCAAATTCTACTTTAGAATCCAGGCATACTAATCAATGATGAATCATTATCAGAATCTACCGCAGCTTGTACATATGGAGAGACGGGTCCATTAGCTAATACCATGATTTTTACTTTAGAACCCATTTCTGGTTTATTTTGAACTCCGAATTTTAGTTGAGCTTCTTCGGGGATCTGATTTGTAATAGTAGATACAATTCTATCAACTTTTGATAAAGGTAAATTATGATCACCAGTAACAGACACAATACATCTATCAACTTTTTTTGGATCAATTTTTAAGAGAGGATTATTAATAGCTAATTTTGCTTTTTCAATCAAATCAAATTCATTCCCTACTGATTCAGCAATTCCAATTAAGCCTGTAGGGTAATTCCCTTTCTTTACAAAAATCCTTTTCACGTCCGCATAATCTATATTAACCAATCCACAATTATTGATTAGATTTACAACTTCTCCTATATTCCTGATTAAAATTTCATCCATAATCTTAAAGCCCGTTATCATAGGAATTTTACCTACTATATCTAATAGGTTGTCATTTGGAACAGTAATGAGAAAATCAGAATGACCCGCTAGATTTTTAAGACCTACTTTTGCTCTAATAGCTCTTTGAATGCCTTCTGATTTAAAAGGGAATGAACAAAAGGTTACCACTATAGCATCATTCTTTTTTGCTTCTTCTGCGATTATTGGTGCAGCACCCGTTCCAGTTCCCCCACCTAAGCCACAAGTAAGGAAAATAATGTCTGCATCAAGTACTTTTCTTAATCTTTCACGATCTTCAATAGCAGCTTCAGCACCAACTACAGGATCATTTCCCGAACCTAACCCTTGACATTTATCCTTCCCAATTAGAATTTTATGTTTTGCATTTGAATAATATAAGTCATGAGCATCAGTATTAATATTTACAGTGTCGGCATTATTCATTCCCATATCCTCTAAACGTGAAATAGTATTATTCCCTGCCCCACCAACGCCAACAACTAATGATTTTACCTTTAAAACTTTTAATAAATCAGCTAAATATTTATCATCATCACATTGCGGATTTATGTTTGGATTTCGATTAACGCGGGCTATTTCATTGAATCTTTCTCTTTCAGAGGTCCGATTTTTTGCTAATTCTATAATTTCATCGACACTCATAAATTTCAACTAAGAAATTAAGTTTTTATAATATGTGAAAGATATCAGAATAATATATGAAAGTAATATGAAGATAATATCTTTCTAATACAGCCTAACTAAATATTGTCGTTGATATTATAAAGTCCTTAGTCTGTACTTGCTATTTAAGTACATATAAGTAGAAGTTTTTAAATACCAAGAAAAATAATTACTTACAATATCAAAAATATTAACTTTCTGAAGTTCAAAATAAAAAATTATTAAGTTTGATGAACATGAAAGCGAAATGGGAAATTTTACTGCTTTTAGTATGTTTTATAATTCTATTAGCTATAGTAATCCTAATAGCGTATTTTATTGGATGGCCGCTTGTTGGTGGAGCGAATAATCTTTCATATGCCGTATTCGATTTTTGGAGCTCAGGACATTTTTTAGCAGGGATTGGAATGTATATGCTTGTTTTTATACTTTATTTCATAATCAAAAATGTCATAGACGAACCGGGAGAACCACCTGGTTTGGAAACTCCAACAGCAAAAAATATACGCATTTCTTGGTTAATCACTTTGGGAACAGCAGTCTTATGGGAAATTATTGAAAATTTACTTCTATTAGCACTGGGCGTTAAGGCAAAACCTGATACTTTTATAAATGCGAGTACAGATATTATACTTTGGGGGATTGGGGGGCTTGTAGCATGGTACTTAACTCATTTAATGTTTGTGAGTAACGATGATATACACGCATACTTCATTTTTACTTTTATAAATATCGCTGCATTCTTCATAATTTTCATCCTTTTCGGATACATGACATTTAATCTTTAAATCTTTTTTTTATCTCAATTTGAAAATATATTGAGTTTGTTATCTTAAATTCACCCCAAATCTAACCTATAAGTCTCCAATATCAGTATTTTTATTGAATCTGAACTAAA
The DNA here is from genome assembly GCA_048882645.1 of Candidatus Thorarchaeota archaeon. Lineage (GTDB taxonomy): Archaea > Asgardarchaeota > Lokiarchaeia > Sigyniarchaeales > SOKP01 > Loki-b32. The sequence continues at coordinate 2,798 of JBHLRJ010000066.1, read as the reverse complement.
ATCTTAACTTAAATCCGATTTTTCATCTGAAAAAAAAGATAGAACTTGAGAAATAAAAATTTATAAGCCTAAATTATCATGTTTATCATACTTAGGGATATTAAATATGGAAATTAATAATACTCAAAGTAACAGCAAGGATTCTATTGGTGCTTTAGAAAGTAAAGAGTTAATTAAAGTAAGAGCAACTATTAGTTGTCCAAGCTGTGGGTATAAGAAAAAATTCAGAAATCAATTTCTTAGGAAAGATCTTGAGCTTCTTACTGTGGCTGTAAAAGTTTTTGACTGGTTAACTTGTAATAAATGTGGTGAACTTTTAAAGTTAGATTTAGAGTTCAATGTTTAAGATCTTATTGATTAATTTTATATTTTTTTTAGAATTCTAATATTGGCTAATACAATTAGAGATTAATTTTGAGTTCAAAGATCAAGATTAATCTTACCGTAAATGCCCCCACCACCAGGTGTATATTTAATTTCGTTATTTCTAATTGCTCTAATAAGAGATGCTAAATTATCATCAACCATTTCAATTTTACTTATAGATGTTTCTGTTAAAATCTCAAACTCAGTACCAATTTCTCGAATAATGTTATTGTAGTTATTTAAAACGGTTTTGCTTTTTGCACTTTTGATGTTTTTTACTGATCGAATTATATCGATTAAGGGTACAGCATTGATATATACAGGTCTATGATTTGGATGTTTAGGTTCTTTGTAGGTGGCGATTTTTTCAATTCGTTCACTTACTCCCAATTTAACTTTATAATTCTTTCCAGTTTCTTCTTTACAAGCAGGACAGTTCATCTTAACTTTTGAAACTTGTTGTACATAATCAAGTCTCGAATTAATAGGATTTTCAGAATAATAAATAACAAACTTATCCGTAATTGAATATTGATTAAAAATGGTACTAACCTGTTTTTTCACTTTTCTAAATAAAATCCTTCTTCTACATTTATTACAAAACATAGTATAATATTTACCAAGTTTTGGGTGTAACCCCACATTTAATATTAATTTTCTGCTATCCTTATTTCGTATTGCCAATGAAATTTCTTCAAAGGAAGGATTATCTATTTCAAATTTATTAAACTCTCTCCCCAATGAACGAGGATCTTGTGAATGAGCATCGCTGTTACTCAAAAATGATACATCTTTTAAACAATCAAGTCTATCAGCTAAGTCAGTGTTAGCAGAAAGACCTAACTCAATAAAATATATTTTTTTTAATGCCCCTTGATAACATTCTTTTAAGGATTTGAATTTATTCTGACGAAATATAGCCTTAAATGGAGTGAATGCATGTGCTGGGCCAATTATTCCTCCAGAATCTGAAATTATATCAACTAATTCAGGTGGAGGTAAATTGACCCTTGGTCTTCCACCCCATTCATCTAAAATATTTTTTGAGTGAGATTGTAATTTATTTTGAATTTCTTTAACTGAATTAAAATCTGGAAAAAGAACGAGATGGTGAATGCTCTCTATATCTTCAATTTCCGTCTGAAGAATAAAGTATACATCTTTATATGAAAAACAATCTTCTTCATATTTTAAATGGTTTTTCATGTATTTAAACCACTCTGGTTGTAAAATATCCCCAGTACCTAGAATATGAAGGCCTTTTTTCCTACAAGTCTCTAACATTGTATCTAAATTTAATGATTTGGAGACTGCAATAGAATGTGGCGAGCGAATATGCAAATCTGCGTTAAAAACATCCATCAGTTGTTAAAACCATTAATTCAATAAAAATATTTTAATAATGGATTAATGAATTAGCTTTAATTAATGATAACCATTTTATCCTTAGATTGATCAGTTAGTAAAATTCGATAATATTCTAATTTATTCTTGTAGTTAACTCTCTCAAGCTTTCCTTCTATGGTCACAAACTCTCCCTCATTAGCTTGCTCACAAAAGCGCCCTCTAAATGAATTTACTTCTGCAATATTTTCAAAATTGATATCATTCGAGGTTAAAAGTTTCTCTAAGACAACTATATTATTAATTTTATAAGAACATGGAGTAAACAAAGAATCTTTAGAATTGGTAACTAAAGCTTTAACCTTAATCCTTCCTAAATTAGTGTATTTATAATCATAAAAATTACCGTTCCAGTCATTAGGGCTTTTAATATACCTAATAAAAAAATTTGACTCATGATATTTCCCTTGATGTAGCTTTCTTTGCTCACTCTTCATGAAATCTTTAAAAGAGATGTCAGAACCTCCAGCTCTCCAAATATAATGGGCTCGATACTCATCTAAATTATATTTTCTAATATCCCTAGATTCTTTAAATAATTTTTGGAGCTTCTCTTGAAAAGAATAGGCATTTTCTGTTCCATAAATAATTATATCAATATCTGAGTCCTGTTTGTTTAATCCAACCATAACAGATCCTGTAATTCCTAAATAGTCTTGAGAAATCCCTCCTTTATTTAAAATCAGTTCACATAATTTATAGGAAAGTTGTTCTGCATTAGAGAGATTTTCCTTTTTGCTTAAATTATGAAAAAATTCTCTTGGAGTATAGATCTTTTTGATGTCATGGTTTTTTACACTCTGAACTTCTAAATCAAGTTGATGAGAATAGAAAAGGTACTTGGGGTAATTGTTTTTAATTAGAGAATAGCGTTCATCTAAGTCATAAATTTTTTTAAATTTCACATTTTTTTTTATCCTATCACCTCCTGGATGAGGATAAAATCTTAAGAAACAGATTTTTCTGTCGTTTGGATGCAATAAACCCTTTACATCAAAAAACAAATTAGAATCCTTAGTTTCTATATA
>JBHLRJ010000065.1:0-22346 GCA_048882645.1 Candidatus Thorarchaeota archaeon | reverse complement strand
GAAGAATTTCTTAAGAAGGGTATACCCATTGTAATTCTTGATAGGCATGGAGAATATGGAAGTTTAAAAGTAGCTGGTGAAGCAGCTGCAGAGGGAGAAAGTGAATTTGTTGATAACATCATTGAATTTGCTGATTTGAAAAAGAATAAAGGTGGAGATATCGATATCGAATACTTATTTTCATTAAGTTCTTCTGATATAGTGGCTCCTAACTTATGTTCCATAGTGAATTTGAATGGCATGGCTTTAGAAGTTCAAGAAGCAATTGCAGGTAAATTACTTAAAAAATTATATGAATCCAGTACAACCAGAAAAATCCCTCCATTTTATTTGTTTTTAGATGAAGCGCATTTATTTGCCGGAAAAAAACAGACAGAAACTTGCGAAGTGGTAAAGTTATTTGCTCAAGAAGGGAGGAAATTCGGTGCCAATATAGTAATTGGAACCCAACGCCCCCAATTATTGGATACTACAATTAGAGCTCAGGCAGGTACGTGGATCATTCACAATCTTTCAGATATTAGGGATATAGGCATTACTATTTCGAGTGCTGAAGATTTAAGTAATGAAAATAAATCAGATATTTCTGGATTGGATAAGGGTGAAGCAATCATATGTGGAGAAGCTGTAAAAGGGATACCATTATTTGTGAAAATTAGAGCAAGGAGAACCAAACATGGCGGAGTAAGTTTTAATCCATTAGATTTCTTATCAGAAAGCACAGTCGGAGAATTACAAAAGCGAAAAGAAAGAATATTGGGGGGAAAATCTGCAGATGAATTAGAAACAGGGAAGTCTATGTACCAAGAAATGATGGAACCAAAAAAAGCAGCAGATTATTTAGATGAAATCGCCACTTTGAAAATAAGAATTCAAGAACTAGAGGATGAAGTACGCAGACTTAAACAAAAAGTAGCTAATGTAAAGGAAGGGAAAGATATTCAATTACTTTCCACTGATGATGCAGTGCAAGACTTGCAAACGGAAGTTGAAGTCTGGAAGGAAAAATACTATTATCTAAAAGGAATGGCAGAGAAAGGAGAAGGGGATATAATCCCATTAACTGAGGAAACTGAAGATTTATTAAATTTAAATAACAGAATAATTGAATTAGAAGCTCAAGTAAAGAAGTACAAATCTAGATATGATGATGCGATTATTTTAGCAGAAAAATCTATTGAGGAATTAAAGAAAACACGTGGTTAAACATCTTCAATTACTTTTTTTTAGTATTTAAATTTCTCATTCATAAAACTAATTCTTTTTAAGTATTTCAGATTATTTCTTTTAATAATTAAGACGATTATATTTAATCATGAAACTTGAAACTCTAAATATTGAAAGTATTAAAAATTACCAGAAGAATTTGTCTTCTTTATTGGGTGTTTCTGGCCAAGAAGAAGATGTTAGCCATTTTATTTTAAATGAAATTGAGAAAGAAGGTTTGGCTGATAAAGCATGGATTGATGCACTTGGTAATGTCCTCGTGGTTAAAGAAGGAGAAAATAAAGAGAATAAGATATTGCTAGATGCTCATATAGATGAGATTGGTTTTATGGTGTCTCATATCGATCAGAAAGGATTTTTAAGATTTGTTACGATTGGAGGGTGGGATACTAGAATCTTCTTAAGGCAATCTGTTATTTTAAAATCCAAAAGAGGTAAGATAATTCATGGAATAATCGGATCTAAACCTCCGCATTTAACCACAGCCGAAGAACGTAAAACTCAAGTAAAAGTATCAGATTTGTATATTGATATTGGAATGAACTCTGAGGAAGAAGTTCTAGATAATGAAATCCAAATTGGAGCGACAGGTACATTATTTTCTTCCTTCGAAGATTTTCCAAATGGCATGGTTAGAGGAAAAGCTTTTGATGATCGCACAGGGTGTAATGTTCTTCTTCATACATTAAAATTATTAAAAGAAAATGGACAAACCAAAGACACAGTTCTTATTAATTTTGCTGTACAAGAGGAGATTGGTGGCCAAGGTGCAATAACAGGGGCATATAATCTTAAACCTACTCTAGCTATTGCTATCGAAAACACAACTGCTGCAGATGTGCCAGGTATAAAAGATTCAGAAATACCTGTTTATATTGGAAAGGGACCTGCAATAACCATAGCAGATAGATTAATGATATCACATCCTAAAGTGAACGAGAGGATCATAAAAAATGCTGAATATGAAAGTATTTCATATCAAATTAAGAAACCTCGGTATGGAGGAACAGATGCAGGAAAAATTCATATATCTCGTAAAGGAGTCCCTAGTTCTGTTGTTTCTGTTCCTTGTAGATATATTCACTCTCCCACTTCCTTATTAAAACTTCAAGATCTTTATGATACAATACGTTTAATTGATGTGTTTCTAAGAAATCCAGCTAATATTATATTTCAATAAGCTTATCTTTCTCTAATTGAGGTTCAAGAAATTTTAAATTTTTAACTTTAATTCTCTTTATAAATATTAAGGCAGCTAGATAGAAAAAGCCCATAAAAACCCAAAGTAGTACCATGATTATTGGATTGCTCTGATTTTTTCCTGAAAGTAAAAATCCTATAATAAGCGACATACAGGCAGGTCCTAATGATCTCACAAATGATGCTAATCCATAATATGAGCCTGAAATTTTTGACATTGCTACATCAATATCGGGTTCCCCTGAATTTTCTGCAGCTTCATGAACTAATGCTGCTGTTAATGGAATTGAAAATAAAGGAGCTGAATACATTGATCCTAGTACAGTACTCCATGTAATGATATATAATGCCAATTCTATTCCAAATGGAAGAAATCGTATTAAAAAGAATGAGCCCAAAAATGAACCAATTATATTGAGTATCATAATAGTAGAATAAGATTTAAGTATATGATTCTTTTTTCTCAATTTGATCCATAAGAGATACCACCCAAATTTTCCAAATATAGAAATAAAAATATAGGTGTAAAATGCAATATTTTTGAAATCGAGTACATAATTCTGGAAAGGAAATATTAGAAATCCTAGAGTTCTTCCCGCGAGACCAGCAAAAAATCCTGCGATTACTATATTTAAAAAACTAAAATCCTTTATGGGTATTACCATTTGACGGAATCTGCCAATAATAGTGACTTTTTCATGGTGGTATTCACGATTTAAATTATGAAAAGTTTCATCTACAGAGAAGAAAATTAATAAAACCGCAATTAAACCAAAAATAGAGAATCCAATTCCTATTATTGGGATTAATGTAGTAACTATTTTTCCAGAATCAGTCCACCACTTAGCATTTTTAGGGTCTGGTAGAAGACTTTGAACCATTAAAGGTAACAACAATGCCACAACTGAAGCTATTATTGAGAATGCTGATCTTACAGAAGCTACTTTTTCTCTATTTTTGAGAGTTTGAGATTGTTCAGGCAACATTGATATATAAACATTGAATAGTAGAGACCTTGATATAGATCTGACTATGATAATAATCCAGAAAAAAATTGCCGTAGGAAGAAATAACGGATTTCCCTCTGGAGCTTTAGGAGGAAACCAAGTTAAGATTGTTGACGCAAACCAAATAGGTAGACCAATAAGTAAGAAAGGACGCCTTTTTCCTATTTTCCCTGGTTTTTTATTGTCAACAATTACTCCAAAAATTATAGCAAACAATGCATCTAAGAATAATTGAGCAAAGATGCCGACTGAAACAAGGAATGCGTCAAGATTGATGGTATAAACATAAAATTGAATTAAGTATATCCCTGTGAATATATTAACTAAGGGCATTCCTAAGTCGCCCATAGAATATCCAAATAATCTTTTTCCATTCAATTCTCTTGGTGGGAGTGGGACGGTATCTTCCATAGCTAATCGACTTTAAATAAATAATTTGGAAAATATTGATGAATTGATATAATTTTTGGTTTTATGAGATCAGACAAAAATTTCAGATTTAACAAAATTGTCTATTCAAAAAGTAGAAGAAAATCTGGATTTTTGATGAGAGATTTGAAGTATTTAGAATTCTTGATATCTCTAAATCTGGGGTGGTTATAATCTTTAGCCTTCTTTAGGTTTTTTATTACTTCATTTGTGTCTCCTTTTTTAAGATAATACCACGCTAGATTTTCATAAATTATAGGATGCATATCTTTCAACTTTTTTAATATTTCTTCTACAAGTTCTTCAAGGACTTCATCCATTCTATCTGCGACAATGTAGGCATCAGTCATATTCACCCAAAGAGAAGGTAATTCCTTTTCCACTCTGCCTGATTTATATGAATTCCAATATTCTCTCGTAAGTTTTAATGCAATCTCACTCATTTCTTCTTTTTCTTTTCGATTTAAAGCATAGATTACATTAGAAAGAGATACAGGTTCTTTTAAGATCTCTTTATTATTAAGGGAAATTTCCAGATATTTATCTATTATATCTTGACGGTTAGTATAAAATGCTGCCAAAAAAATTCCTGCAATATAGTTCGGTTTAATGTTGTTCTGTTTAATTGCTTTTTCATAAATGGGTATAGCCATATCCCATCTATTCTTTAAACCATAGAGATGTGGTAGAGTCTCAAAGAGTTTTTCAGGAATTCTTATACTATCTAATACTAATTCCATAATTCGAATTCCTAAATCAATATTGGATTCTGGCGATTTCTTTACAGTAACTTGAGTAGAAAAATTGGTAATCTCTAATTTAATATCTGCAATATTACGACCAATCGCATAAAAAATACCCCCTTGTTCTGCTAAAGGATAATGCGAAACCATATTTTTTATATATTCATATGGATCTCCCTTTAATAGCATTTTTAAGGTCATTCTTGCGAGTTTTGGTGTAGATTCTAATAGAAGAATAGGGGAATATTCGAAATTCTCAATTAGAGTTTGGATTTCTTCTTCATTTAGATAATCTAAATAGCCATTCCATATTAAATAAAACATGACAGACTTAATTCCACTAGAAAATCTTTTTGCGATTTCTTCTTTAAAAACCTTTTTAGCTAAGGGATCTCCTGCTTCAGTTAGCTTTTTTAATAAGGGGAAGGATAAATTAGAATGAAGTAAGCGTGTATCATAATTATTTTCAAACCAAACTTGTAAATTAGAGCAATGCCCCCAAAATTCCGTTTCTGGAGGGATATTTAGATTTTTCCGTGTATATCGTCTTTCCAAAGATCGGTCTAATCTTAGAGAAGCCTCATCAATTGATTCGATATCATCTAAGGATTCTATCTTCTCTATAGGAATTTCCAATAGAAGAAATTTACATTGATGAAACAGATTTCCAGCAACATAAATGTTAGTTTCTCCATCCTCGAGTTTAAGAGTGAGGAATTCATTTACATTAAAAGTCTTCATTTCTCTTTGTTTTTATCTTCTTTTCTCTTCTTTACTTTTTTCTGCTGCTCCACGATTACATTGCTTATAAATTGAGTAGTAGAGTATGCTGATTCCGCTTCTCCGAGGGCCAAACCATTAAGATCTTTTTCCATTTCTTCAGCTTCCTCGTCTGTAAATTCCATCTCATCCTGAACATATTCCTTAGCACTCATTTTCTGTCGTTTTGTTCTTAATTCAGCCCGTTGGAGATAATAATGGCTTGTCATGTGAAGAACAGTACCTCCATCGCCGTATTCAAAAGTAATCACGATTGGTGCTTCTCCATATTTTTGTTCCATTTCCCTGCTGGTTACTAATACTTTTACTTTACTTTTGTCAAGAATTACAATCGGATAAGAAGAGGATTCTAACCACCATATAGGTTCCTCATCGGCTTTGAATAATCCTTCTAAGAACTTATTATTCTTATCTACAACTTGTACTGCAACACAATCATCTCCAGTCGGTCGTTGATTATATTTAACATATTCTGGAAATAGTTTTTCCAATATATTTAGAAGAGCCCAATCTGTCGTAAAAAGAAATCCTCCACGTTTAACAAAATCCTTTATTTTTGTCAGACCTTCATCATAAATATCCCCAGGACAATTAATTATTAAGATTTGATCGGGTTTTAATTCAATTCGCGAAACTTCCTCAGGTTGGATTAATACATAAGGGATATTGATCATGTCTAACACTGTTTCGACCCGATCATAAGAGCCGGCAACGATAATGATTGAGGATTCTTTAACTTTCTCTAGAATTTCTAAATCCATTGGTCGTTCTTTTTCCATTCTCTTCTTTAATATTTTTGAAGAGGCTTTATAAGCTTGTTCCATCTTTTTAAAATTTCCCATAAATTTCACCACTTAATGTTTGAAGTAATCTTGTTTAGAATCATAGAATTTTTGTCTTTTATTCTTTTGCCCAGGGTTTGTGTTTATTGTTTCTCTTTTTTGTTAAAAGAAGATTTTTAAGCAGAAAAGGCAAAATAATTACCAGTATTAATTTTTATTACATAAAATTTTGATGAAAAATATGATGAACCGATTAAATCTGACGAGAAAGAAAATAATCTTTATTTGTTTGTTTCTTGCAATATTTACCATAGGAACGATCTTAATATTTATCACGCCCACAGGAGTAAAATCTACCTATGGATTAACTGTACGGACGACAGATGGAGTTACCATTGCGTTCAATGTTTTTGAACCTAAAAGGGAAGGAATGAATAAGAAGGCGATAATTCTAGGACATGGTGTTATGTCAAATAAAGAGATGCTGAAAGGATTTGCTATCGAACTTGCCACTGCTGGTTTTATTGCAATCCCATTCGATTTTAGGGGACATGGACAGAGTACAGGTGAACTTGATAGAGGTTCTTTGAAAAACGATATATATGCAATTATATATTATCTGAATAGTCGCCCTGATGTTGATTCAACTGCTTTAGGATATTTTGGTTTTTCTATGGGGGGTTTCCCGGGAATACAGATCGTAAATGAATCTACTAATTTTAAGTGTTTTATTGGAGGTGGTACAAGGTTACCGAAAAATGTGCGAAAAGGAAATTCAACGGCACCATTAAATATTCTAATGATATTAGGTCGATACGATGAACTAATTACTCCAGAAGATCTTAAGGTGGGATTATCAGACTACACAGGAATACCTAGTGCTGATTTAGATGTGAACAAGCTCTATGGTAGCTTTCAAGATGGGAATGCCGCAATGATTTACCTTGATGATAACTCAAATCATGTATTAGGAGATTGGGATCCTGATTTTATTAGAGAAACAAGGAATTTTGTTATGAATACATTTCCAGATGTAAAACCTATAGATGAAAATTTTTATGCAAATACTCGCCTATTAATTCTTTTTTTGCAGTTAATAGGAGGAATTGGGTTTTTTGTCTTACTTATAGAGCCACTTTCAAAGTTAATTCTACCCCAAAATGAAGAGGAAATCCTAAAAATAGAAGTAAAAGAAGAAACAATTCGTAGCATCTGTATTAAAACGTTTGGATTTTCACTATTATTTGCCATACCAGGAATTATCATCTTCCTCCCGATAATTATTGCGGGATATTTACCTACAGCAGGATTTATTTTAGCTCTTCTATTTGGTCAAGCATTTGGAATTTTGCTGTTAATTTGGAGAGTGGGAAAAAAGAGTAATGCATCTCTAGGTAATAACATAATAAAGCCCTTTAGGATCCATCGAGCTCTATTATTAAGGCAATTCATATTGGGAGTTATCCTTGCTTTAATTTTTGCATTAATAATCTATGCCTCAGGGGGATTAAATTATATTGGTATGATTCCTTCATTGCTTAAAGTTGCATGGGTTCCATTATACTTTTTTCTTACGTTTATCATTTTCACGATATTTGGTATATTATTTCAGGGAACACTCCAACATAAATATACAAAAGGGATCAAGTCACAGATAAAAGTAGCGTTGATAATATTTAGTATGATGTTTTTTTACATGTTTTTTTATCTCTTTGTAGTAGCTATGATTATGGGAAGCTTCTTCTATTTCGGATCTTTCCTACCTTTTGCCATCCCCTTGTTTTTATTGAATTCTTTCATCACCACAATCTCATACCAAAAGACCGGAAACATTATAGTGGGAACGATTATTAATACTCTATTCTTCACCCTGCTGATTTGTACAATCTCACCATATCAAAGTGGTTTAAGCTTTCTTCTAGGTTTTATTCACTAATTTTTTTTTCATACTAATTAAAGCAAAATAAACAGTCCATTGAAATTGAATTATAAATTTTAAATTTTAAGTCATCTTACTATTTCAATAAAATTCAGTATTTTAATATTGAAAATAAGACTCAAAAAGTAATAATGTCGCAAGATCAAATCCTCTGTGTATCGTATTTTGATCAAGTCATAGGTCCAAACACCTTGTATTGTAATGAATCCTTAACAGAGATAGTGGGAGCACCTGATTTAAATAAGATTCTTGAATTTAATGATGAGGAAGGAACATTCATCTTTGCTTATAGGAAGTTCCAAACAGTAAATCATATTTTTTATATTGACTCTAAATTAGCTCGAGGGGGCAAGGAGTTGATGATGATAACATATATGGTTAAAACAGCAATTTTTAAAGATGAAATTGTTGATGTTTTTAAATATTTAGATTCTAAAACATCTATACTAGAGGATTTTGCTAACAGAATAAAAGAAATGAAGGAGATTTCAGCTCTTCTACATTTAAAGAAAAAAGGAAGCGCTGATGGAAATGTTATCAAATTTGCTGATGAGCATTTTAAAAATGAGTTCTTAGAGGTTTTTGAGGGATGTTATAAAAAATTGACTCCAGAATATCGCTTAGAAACACCAATAAAAAGTAAGAGAATTATAAAGAAAATTTTTATTGTTGGACCACCAGGATCAGGAAAAAAAACATTACAAAAAAACATAGAATTAATTCAATTTTTGAATATAAAAAATAATGATATTCCCACAAGGATTTATGAAGTTATAATTGAGAATCTTGAGATTTTAAACTATGATGATGGGAGTTGTGACTTCGGTTGTAAGGGATTTGATTCATTTGAAGAATGTTTAAAACATACTGAAGGTTTGATTTTAATTTGCAAAATCTCTGATGCACAATCGATTTCAGAAACAAAAGAATTTTTTCAAATTATTGAGGATAAACGCAAAGAAATGAAATTAGATCCAGTTCCTGTTTTAATAATAGGCAATAAGGTCAACTTTAGAGAAGGTGGTAAAAAAGAGCTCATACATAAGACTTTTAAAATAAAGGAACTTAAAGAGAAAAAGAGGAGAATAAGATATTTTCCTGTAAATATTTTAAAGGAGGATCAAAAAGTAATGAGAACACTGCGTTGGATGATTAAAAACATTCTATAAGTACTTAGAAAGACTCTATTATTTTTATTAACTCCTCTAACAAATCTTTTAAATTATTGTAAATATACTTAATAGATGACTAATCAATCATTGAAAGGAATCGCGTGGGGTATTGCATTTTTACTAACAGCAACGATCTATGGTTCAATCCCTACATATTTGATAGTTAGGTATTGGGTATGGTTAAATAGCTTTCCCGTTTATACATTGTCCTTATTTACGCTATTTTTATGGATCGTTACTATAATTATTGTATTAATTTATATAGTGGCAATGATACGTGCTTTTATTCAAAGAAAAAATGAGGATTTAGGCATCCCAAAAGGCATTAAATTTTTTGGCTTAATTTCTACTATAGTTGTACTTGTATTTATGCTAGTATGGTTTCTTGTTTTTGGCCAATTAGCTTTTTTTTCTATGGTTCCCCCCTAATAAATGAAAATAATTATTCAATTTTTAGAGGGTAAATCCCATATTTTTGAGTAGCTTCAATCATCCATTTCAAATTTTGAACCTTAACAGCTGGATGCATGTTTGCAGCACTAATAATAAATCCACCACCAGGTCCAGCACTCATAATTGCAAATTTAACAGCATCGAATACTTCTTCTTTAGTTCCATAGGTTAATACATGAGCAACATCGATATTTCCTAATAGGCACAGCTTATTTCCCACTTTTTTCTTAACTAAAGTTAAATCTACTCCTGCTGTAGGCTCTAGGGAATGAAGACCATCAAAACCACAATCCACTATAAAATCTAACAAGGGAGTTATATGGCCATCAGTATGTAAAACAACTTTTCTTCCTTTTTCATGGACAGTATCGGTTATTATTCTATATCCCGGAAGAACTAGTTCTGAAAATTTTTTAGGACTCATCATAGGTCCAGTCTTATAGGCAAGATCTCCAGATTCAACAAATACTTCAGCACCAGCCTCCATATAACTTTTATATAATTCTGCTGTGAATGTTGCAATAACTGTATGAACCTCTTTAATAAATCGTGGATCTTTTTTAACCATCCTTGCATAATAAGACCAACCTAAACCTTGAGTAGCAGCCTCAAAGGCACCTAGATAATCATTTGTCACAATAACGAATATTTTATCTTTATGCTTTTTATTTATTCGCCGAAAAAATTTCTTAGCCATTTTTTTATATTTGTCAAGAGCAGGACCTTCTAAGTTTTCTCGAACTTGTTTCCATTTTTCTTTTGAGGTTGTAGTCCCATATAGATAATAAGGATTAAAATTACCTTCATTATTTAAAACGGACCATACTCTGCCATATATATCACCTAAAAGTAAAGATCCATCCTCACTTTCTCCCAATGCGTAAAATGGGATAATTCCAACTTGCATAACGTCTAATCCTATTTTAGCTGCAGCCTCAACACATCTAGAAAATACAGTTGTTTCGATGCCTTCAATTAAATTACTCATCTCTTCAACCCACCCATTAGAATTATTTTGTTTCACTTTATCGAGTGCATCAAAGTCATCAATTTTAGGCTTTCCAAGTATCTCATCACTATTGTTTGCATCAATTAAAATTGCATGACAGGGGACCCTATCTGGCTCTTCGAGGTTGAGAGCAGTAAGCACTCTTTCTCTACATTCCATAAAACTGACACCGTTAGAATTGTTTTATTTTATTTTAAATCTATTAAATTATTTAATTGAGAAAAATATTATAGGTTTTATTTCAATAAAATTCTGATTAAAATAACAAAAATAAAAGGATTTTTCCAGAGAAATTTCATAAGAAAAGAGAGAACTAATGGATTTCTTATTAATTTGAATATAAATGTCCTGGGAAAGTCCATATCTCCGTAGAGGTTAATAAGACTCTCAATTTTGGTAGTTCTAATAATTTTGAATAAAATATTAAAATCTATGTTATCCAATCTTTCTAAAACAGCTCGAATTAAATAATGAATTTTTAATTCTCTACCTATAGCTTGGTAACAAGGTTTTTGATAATGTTTTTTTATGACTTTTTTTGAGAAATTATCGATTTTAAAACATTTTTGAATACAATCAGCCGCATATTTCGATGCCATTAAAATATTTACAATGCCACCTCCAGTTGTTGCCTTTACTTGACATGCAGAATCTCCTAACAACAAGATATTATTAAACGCTAGTTTATTCATCATTCCATAGGGGATTAAACCACCTTGCTGATCTATTCTTTTGTTAAAATCAACCTTAAGTTGATTAAGGAATAATTGAAAGCTTTCTAATAAATTTTCAAAACAAGCTAAGCCAATTCGAAATATATCATTACCCTCTGGTACAATCCAACCAAATAATTCCTTCCATCTGGGATCAAAATACATGGCAGCTTCATCTTCTTTAAAATTTGCATTGATTCGGATTTGCATAGCATATAAAATTTTATTTTTGATTCCTAAACATCTACCTACTGAAGAAAGTGGACCATCAGAGCCAATTAAAAGTTTTGCTTCAATAACATGGTTAGAAGTTTCGACTAACAATAGATTTTGGCCGTTATTTTTATTGTACTTGAAGTTTTTGAATTTTTCTCCTAATAAGAAATGTATATTTTTATTATTTTTAACCTTCTCATAAAAGAAAATGTCTAAACTAATTCTATCGATTATATAAGGTTCTTCATTTCCTGATAATTTAATAAAGTCTCCTTGAGGAGAAACTATTCTAGCTACTTTTACACGATTTAATACAAGTTTATCAGGTATAGTAATTAAATTTCTTAATTTCTGGGAAACAATGCCAGCGCATTGCAGTGGAACACCAATATCTTTATGTTCTTCGATGACAACTACCTTTAAGTTTGTCTTAGATAATAAATAACATAAATAGTTTCCTGCTATACTTGCTCCTATAATGCAAACATCAAATTTTTCAATATTTTTATCCATTATGAAATTCTATGTTAAGAATAAATTAGAACTTTTAGAAAAAATCGATTATATTAAGTAGAATCCAGAAACTATAATAATGAATAGAATTTGTTGTAATGTGCTAATTCTTCTTCTGGAATATCTCTATAGCCTAA
Source organism: Candidatus Thorarchaeota archaeon (assembly GCA_048882645.1). Taxonomy (GTDB): domain Archaea; phylum Asgardarchaeota; class Lokiarchaeia; order Sigyniarchaeales; family SOKP01; genus Loki-b32. The sequence goes on along the minus strand of JBHLRJ010000065.1, from coordinate 10,026 downwards.
TGAAATCATCTCTCCATACACAATAGCTAAGGCTATACCTCCAAAAACAGGATTATCCTCAAAAGGCATGTCTGTTCGAGGAGTTAGCAAGGGCATCATTCTTTTTAATACATACTCTGTTTCAGGTTTTTCCTTATAATACTTAATTATATTTTCTCGGAAGATCTTCATGTAAGAGTTATGCTCTAATATTATATCTTTAATATTTTGCTTTCCATTAATAAGTCCAAAATGTCCGAACCCTGCTTTTTGTGGAGATAATTTCTTGATATTCTCAAGCGTTTCCATGTATTTATCATGGTTATAATAGATTGGCATAGAAGTTGGCATTGTTACTAACTCCGAAGAATGGTAGATTGTTCCAACAGCTTCTCCAAAATGGATAAAATCAATTTCACCATCTTTGATAAATGCTGGACATTGATGATCAGGAGTATGACCTGGTGATTTGAATATGGTTAGTTTAATTTCCGAGCCATCACTATGAAATGACACAACAGGTTCAAAGTTTTCAGGATTCGAATCAAAAATGTTACTAGGGTCTATAATTTGAAAAGCATAATCCTCGATAGGTTTCATTTCACCAACTAAGCTTCCATATGTTCTCGCGCCTCGCGCTAAATGGTGCTCAAAGTCGTTCAGTAAAGTTTTCGTAATCTGATTTGTAACAATTTTTACTTGATGATTGTGTTTTTTTATTTCTTTATAAAGCTTCCATAATCCACCATTATGATCAAAATGATGATGAGTTGTTATAAAGTATTTAATTGTGTATAATGGGATGCTAGATTTCTTTAAATACTTCAAAACATTCTTTATATCTAAAGAAGACCCACAATCGATAATTACTGTACCATCATCAAATTCTCCGATAAAAATAGACAACATTCGTGCAGTTCCATAAGCCTTTGCATCTAAGTGATGGAGATATTCATATACCTTCCCCGATTTGAGGGTAATTAGGTCATTTATCATAAAAGGAGAAATTCATCATCAAATAATAATTATTTTATTACAGGACAAAAAGTTTTAACTTAAATTATTTCATTCGTCTTTTCTCTTTCACAGTAACATGAAAAAATCATACACATCTGGAATTAGAAATATTGTCTATAGTTATAAAGATTTATAACGAGCTCAAGTACGTGTGTGGATTTTTCAACCAATAAAATCTCAGTGATAGCGAATTCGAAATTAAAAAAAGGAAAATTAAAAAATTAGATATCGAGTTGTTGTCGCCATAATTTCATCTGTCCTTTCAATTTTTCTTTTTCTGGCTGACTTAATAACTCTGTTTTATTTTTAAGGTCGTTACATGTGGTATGAATATCCTTTAGAACACTACTATATCCTTTCCGCTTCACAAATTCACTCTGAAATTTTTCTAAAGCGGAAGAAATCTCTATGCCCGTTCTGGTATCCACTTTTTTCACAACGTCTTCAAATTGTGCTGCTAAGAAAGTTGGAGCTTTAATTTCTTCTTCAAGTTCTTCTATTGCTGGTGGTTCTGTAAGTGGTTCTTCTTTTACAGGTGGAGATGTGGTTACAGATTCATCTCTTGTAAGAGTAGTCTTTATCTCACGCATAATCTCTTTCCGGGCACCCACCCAGCAGTCTTCGAGTATCGGGACGAACAATTTGATGTGCTCCTCAATTATACTGCCAATTCCAGCAATTTCTGTAATTTCTTCTCCTCTGAATTCAGATTTTGAAAGAACACATAATATTACTTCTTCATAGTCTCGATTAATTCCCCAAAGATTTTGCAACTGTCGATTTCTATAATCAACGTTATCCATTTGGTCTAATTCCTGCATCACAGCTTCATGTGCTCGGATATTTGGATCGATATGCGTAGCAATTCTAAAATTTATTCTTGAAGGCCTTGCTTTAATAGCATCAATGTCAATATCTAAAAGATCAGGAGCAACAATTAGTACTCTCATTTTTGCTTTTGAAATTTCATCATTAATATGAGCTTTTGCGGCTTCAGGAGAGCGAATAAACCAAATATCTTTCATTGTAATGGCTCCCTTAGCCATTTTGGATTGTTCCCAGAATTGTTGTGTGGTTTTTTCACTTATTTCTAATCTTTTTAAGATATCGCTCAATGTATTATCTAATGTATCTAAGATTCCTTGAGAAAAGATTTCTCTTATATTTCCAAATGACTGAAATATATCACCGGAGAGCCCGTCTATCTTTTCTTCTGCCATTTTAGCTGCTTGATTAAAATTTCCAATGATTTCTGCAAATGCTTTTTCTTTCTCAGCATCTGATTTTATTGAAATTCCTTCGATATTTTTAACAGCATCCTCAATAGAGCTTTTTAATTTAGAAACTAGTTCAGAATCTACCCCTTGGGTTAATTTTTTCAACTCATCAGCAAAAACTGTTTGACTTACACTTAATTGTACATTAAGGTTATCTGTAATATCTTTTAACCTCGAAGCAATAACCTTTTCTATTATGTCACCTACTGCTTGTTGAATTACTCCTAATTTCAATTTCCCCAGATTATCAGATACAATGTTCTTTATAGCACCGAATTGGTTTTTCAATTCATCTACCTGATTGTGAATAATCTGTGAAGTTTTTGTATTAAGAGTATCAAATTGCGCAGTCAAACTTCCGAGCTGATCCGTTGAAATACTTGTTGAAACATCCTCTAGTCCTGAAATATCTTTAGTAATATTTCGTATTTGATCTATTGCTGTAATAGTATCGTCGAATTCCTTCTTTTGGGCTTCAATTTGAGTCATCATCTTTTCTTTTAATTCAGTCATTGCTTCAGTTGAATCTTTAAGTTTTTCCATACCTTTGGCTTGGGTTTCTAATTGGGAAAAGGATTTATCCAATTGTGCTGGTATTTTAGATTTTATATCAGCAATATATGTGGAAAAATCTCTCAATTGAGAAACCAAGGCAGCATATGGTGGGAGGGCAGCATAGTGAGGTGTAGCTCCAATAATTTCTTTAAATAATCCTTTTTCAAGGAATTTATCAACAATTTTTTTACATTCCTCCTTAGATTTGCCAGTTAGAATAGAAATTTCTCCAAGAGATACCATTTCGCGGCCTGTTGCTCGAAAATATAACTCAGTCTCCTCATCTGATAAATCGATATCACTTAATACTTGTTTTATCAATTCTTCTGAATATGCAACCTCTTCTCCAGTTTCTGCTAAATCTTGTACTTCGAAGTTTTCAATCTCTAAACTCATATTAATAAAAACAATTAATTTGTGTTCAGGATCTCCATGAATACTCTCCTTTACTATAGGAAATTTCGTGACATCTCTATATTCTTCTTTTGATATTGGGAACTTTATTTCATTTAAGCAATACTTACAAGTGATTGGTACTTCAATTACATCTTTATCTTTAAATAAATACATTTTTATCAATCCTCTCTTATATATTAAACTAAAATTTCACTTCCTCAGGATAAGTTATTTCTAAAAGAGTTAAAGCTTTTCTAGCAATTTCATAAGTGATACTTCCTTCTCCTTCTTGATCTCTATATGCAGCTCTTATTTTAGGGAGGAGATATTCTGGAAATACTATCAATGGTTTTATTTCAGTGAGTAGACATATCCATTTTCGATCAGTATCATCAATAATTTCAGTAATAATATTCAATTCCTTCAAATCGTCTAATAGAATTTCCGTAACAGCAAATTCTGAAAATATTTTAGGGATCTTATCCATTGGATAATGGTTATGACGCATTAAGACGAAAAAATCGTAAGCATCTGGGGACAGAAGAATTGAAGCTAATTTTTTGGTCTCTTCTATAGGTGCCGTATAAGGATCATAATTTGAGAAGAAATCGATTACTTTCTGTCGGTAAATTGGATAAAGCTCGTTTTTGGTGTCTCTAAAATGATTAAGTAAAGTTTCATTTGGAACTCGGGCTAAAAGAATATCTTTTACTAAGAATAAATATTCACCCTGATGAGTAATTTCCCCTGTTTGCCTATCTTTCTCTCCCTTTATCCAATCTCTCCTGATGAGGTTTAGCTCTAAGAATGGTTGAAGCATAATATCTATATTTACCATTGCAGACATTTTTTCTAAGATTTTTTTTAATTCTCTTTTTGCAATTGGACGTTCCCTTAGAATTTCTAAGATCTTTAACCGTTCATCACTATTATAAATTAAAGCTGTTTTTTGCAGTTTGTCTAAATTAGATAATCTATCAACTTGAAAAATAGTGAATTTTATTTCATTTCTCATTCGAATGGTTATATTTTCTACTAAAGAGATTTGTTTCGAGCTTGTTGCTCTAGTTAGCTTATCTAAAATAGTATCTAATCGAGTACCCATCTCATTAATTAAATCTTCGAAAATTTCTATTTCATCATCCAATTCAAATATCGAAATTGCTAAGTATTGTGTCCCATCAGCTACCTGTTTAAAAAATGAGATTATTTGATAGGGTGTTTCCTTCAATCTACCAGTATAAGAATTGCTGTAACTATATTTAACACCAGAAAGGCCAGTTGTGTGTTGGTAGAATACTGCAAATAAATCATTCTCACGCAGATATTCATTCCACTTGGCCTCATCATATTCCTCATCTCTAAAAATCAGCTGAATTGGTTCAAATTTAGGTTCTATTTCCCCTGTCTCTTTTTGGTTAATTTTAAACTGAAAAACTAATATACCTTGTATCAAATTTATATCCCTCTTAATTCTTCAATAAGATCTTTTATAATTTAAAATATATATAATAATTTCTTAAGTAACTTATTTAATTAAATTTTATTCAATTTAGTTGTTTAAATTTAAGCGAAATTTTAATATTTATGCAGATATATAAATATTACAAATTTTTTAGAATCGAGTAGTAAATTTTTTATGAAAAAATTTGGTATTAAGTCTTATATTATAATTTTTAAATTAAAAACCAATTAGAGATTGAGTAAGGATGGTAAGTAATTTTAAAAAAAAGAAACTTTTACGTTCAACTATAATATCTTTTTGCTTTTTATCACTTATTATTGCGACAGCTTTATCCAATAATTTTACTAATTATTCATCGTTAGAGGAAAGAACAGTAGACTTTAAAAACCCAGAAAATCCTCACGTAGCAGCTCAGGAAACTTTTACAGCAACATGGCTTGAAAATCCCACCTTCGAGGATCCCATAGAACCAACATGGTATTCAAAAATAGACGGAGATATGTCAGATGTTAGGTTAACAACAAGTCCAGGTCAAGCGAATTATATCGTAATCGGAAATGCAGGTAAAGTTCATATTGATGAAGCACTGAGTGATTCAGACTGGACTGCTTATTCTAATCCCGATTTACCTATTTTACCAGATACTTATGAAATTAACTCTGCTGGTTGCTATGTCTCTCATGTATGGGATGAAGATGTTAATCAGACTCGGAATAGACCTAGTGTACAATGGAAAAGAAATATAAACACAGCAGTAAATTTCTCTGATTATATCATCACCTCTGCTTCTTTAGATGTAAATTTTAATGCAACAGTTACAGTTTCACCTCATGATACAGGTGGTATTGACAGAGAAGGTGATGCTGGTCTTGATGTGTATTCAACTGGGGATTATGCGTATTTTTATGTTCTATTATCTGATATAGATCAAACATTTGATCCAATTCAAGTAGCATTTAACAACACTGGTAATCTTGGTCGGGATAGTCCACCAATAAGTAATTATCCCGATACTCCGATGAGTATAGTCCCTGAAGATGTTCTAATTAGTGTTTTAACCTCAATCTTAGGGCATGATGGTCATAACTTTACAGTTACGCTTGGAATCGATATATATTGTGAAGATAATGAAATAGGGGCAGATGAAGATCGTTGGAATTCTCTAATAATTCGAAATTTTAATCTTACATTTTCATATGAAAAGAAAATCAATCAACTTACAGTAGCATCATGGAACCAAGATGGAGAAAAAATAGCAGATATTAGTAATGATACAGTTATCATAGATGAAGCAAAATTAAATTTCAAATATAAGATTGATGAAAGCTGGACAAGTTCATCACCGAACTCCGAGATTCGTGCTTTTATAAATAATAATAAACTTTCAGAAACCATAAAACTCAGTAATGCAAATTCTTCGTTTCAAATAGCAAAATCAGACGGATTTGATGTTACATCTTTAATCCCGTATAATGTAGGGATTAACTTATCAATTCAAGTCTATCTCGCGGATGAATTTGGATTGAATAAAAATGCCACAATTTCCATCGATGAAGTGTATCTTAATATTACATATACCGTAATTTTTCCAGATACTCAGACGAATTTGCAGATATTCTTTAATGGTGTTAATAAAACAGATAATCCAATTTTTAATATTCCGCTTAATGAGGATATAAACATAACCATCAAATATCCAGATGATGTTGGTGCACATATCAGCGGAGCTATTGTGCAATTATCAGGAGATCTAACAGGTATATTAACAGAAGATTTAATATTTGGTCAATATACTATCATAATTCCAGCAAACACGTTAGAAGTAAAAACATATTATTTTGATGTGGTTGCCTCTAGAATTAACTATGAAGCAAGAAAAATTAGTCCTATTTTAAGTGTTATTAAAATTCCTACAGATAATCTACAACTGTTCTTAAATGGAGATGATAAATCTATTGATCCCTTTTTGGAAATCTCTCTTAATCAAACACTTAATATGACTATAAAATATAAAGATTTATTTGGAGACCATATTTCTGGTGCGAGTGTTGAATTAAGTGGAGAACTGATTTCTAGAGTTTTTAACGAGGTTCCAAGTAACGAACAATATTCTTTATTTTTAAATACATCAGATCTCGCTCGAGGTATGAATGAATTAACAATTAGTGCTGAAGGGGTAGAAGAGCAAGAGCAAATTATAAATCCTATAATCACAGTGAGAAGAATAAATGCTAAAATAACTGCAGTTGAAGATTATAGTAAAATCACCTTTCTCCCAGGAGGTAATGCAGCGATCAAAATCTATATCAATAATACGGATTTTAACGTAAAGGTTAGAGGGGCTTTAGTCAGTGCAAATTATACTTTTTATATAGGGGAGACTGAGATTATTTCTTTAACAGATGAGGATAATGATGGAATATATGAAGGAATCATTTTCGGAGTGCCAAAAGGAATACACAAAATAGTTGTTAGTGCTGTGGGAAGTAACATTTATAATTTTGAGACTCTAGAGATTACAATAAAAGCAGAGAGAGTAGCAGGGAATACTTTACTCTTCATGATATTGACTATAATTGGGATTGTAACTGCAATAGCAGTAGCGGGATATCTTTATGCATATCAAAAAGTATTAAAGTATCCAAAAACAGTGAGAAAGGTTTGTAAATATCGGAAAAGGCTAAATAGGAAAAATGCACCTCATATGGAAATTAAAAATCGTGAAAAAGCTTTTAATTCTGCGTATGAAAATGAGATTAGCACTAGTTCAAAGTATCTAAGGGGAAAACCATCTAGTGTAAAAACGGAAACCCCACCCCAAAAAGCTAGTTCAAAAATTGAAAAAGGAGGTACAGATTAAAAAATGAAATTTCTAAATTTTGGAAAAAAATTCAGTGGTAGTCATAAATTTACTCTGTTGATAATATTACTTCTAACTATACCATTAATCTCTCAATTTACAAACAGAAATTCTGGATCTTCAGATAGTATCATAGTTAATGATTTAGGAGTTTCAGGGCAAGAATCATTTACGAAACAATGGCTTGATAACCCTACATTAGATGCTCCAATAGGACCAATATGGTATTCAGAAAAAATAGGAGATCTTTCAGATATTGAAGCTTTGTCAGGATTAGGTCATGCTAATTTGAGTGTTATCGGTGATTTTGGGGTAATGGAGATTGATGATCCACTTAATAATGTCGATTGGATTCCAGCTAATAATCCAGAGTTCCCAATATCTCCTGATAGTAATGGGAGCGATTCCAGTGGCTTATTCATTTCTCATGAATGGGATGAGGGTGTAGATCAATCTCGAAATTCTCCTAGTATACATTGGATAAAAAACATAAATTTTGGAAATAATTTCTCTGATTTCATTATTACCTCTGCTTCTCTCGAGGTGATATTTAATGCTAGTGTAACAGCTGTAGGATCAAATCCACTACAACCTCACATAGGTGGTATAGAACGCCCTGGTGATTATACAGAAGGACAAAATCCACCAGGTGATACTCAATTTGGAATAGGTGATTTTGCAACTTTTTATGTTTTAATCTCAGATATAAATAATGAAAATTCTTTTCAAATCGCAGTAAACCGAACAACAGATCTAGGACAAGATTCACCAGAAGTAAATCATTATCCAGATACGGCAATGAGTACTGTCCCCGAAGATATTCTAATCTCCTATTTAACATCTGCTTTAGAAGTTGATAACCATAATTTTACAATCACTTTAGGAATTGACATTTATTGTGAGGATAACGAGTGGAATGTGGATATTGATACTTGGGATTTATTGACGATTCGAAGTTTTAATTTAACATTTACTTATGAAAAGAAGATTAATCAATTTTCAGGAGTATCATGGTCTCAAGATGCCGATAAGATAAGTGAAATTAGCAATGATACAGTTATAGTGGAAGATGCAAGACTTAACTTTAAATACAAAATCGATCAAGATTGGCCAACAACATTATCACCAAACTCAGAATTCAGAATATTAATAAATGATAACCTGCATCCAGAAACAATCAAATTAAGTACAGCTACTTCAACATTTCAATTAGCTAAACCAGGAGGATTTGATGTTACAGCATTAATAACCAATGATGTCAATTTATCAATTCAGTTGTTTTTAGCAGATGAATTTGCATTAAACCGAACTATTACAACTTCAATTGATGATGTTACTTTGAATATTACTTATACAGTTATTTTCCCAGATAAAGAAACTAATCTCAATTTATTTATGAATAATGAGAATAGAACATCAGATCCTAACTATGCAATTACTGTAGGTCAACAACTAAATATAACCATATATTATTTAAACCAAACTGGTGATCATATCCCTAATGCTACAGTACTGTTATCAGGTAATTTTACCGGAGTTTTAACTGAAGATCCAATTTTAAAGCAATATTCCATTATTATTAACACGGATATTTCAAACATTGGAGTTAACTTCTTAACAATAACCGCCAAAGCAGAAAATTATCAGTTGTATAAAATAACTCCAACATTAACAGTAAATAAAGTCACCACCAATGATCTCCAAGTATTTTTAAATAATGAAAATATGACCCTTGATCCTAATATTGCACTTATAATTGGTGAGGAGTTAAATATTACTATAAAATATCAGGATGCAATGGGAGTGCATATACCAAATGCAACAGTGAGATTATTAACGGAGCGCTTAACTCTAAGTCTAACCGAAAACTTAACTTTAAAACAATACTCGGTAATAGTAAATTCGTCGGATAGAATTAATATCGGAAGTAATTTGTTGACAATTGAAGCAAAAACAGCAACATTTCAAACAAAATATGCTTATATTAATTTATATGTTCGCAAAATCAATGTAGAAATTATAGCACCAGATACAATAGTTAAAAATAGAGGAGAAGATATTATGCTTCAGATTAAGCTAAATAATACGGATTTTGGAGTATTTATGAGTGGTGCCACCATTCAATATGTCTTGGAACCCCCCCCAGGTTATCAAATACCACCATTTGAAGATCTTAACAATGGAAGCTATTCTTTAACTATTTCAAATTTACCTAAAGGAACTTATACATTAACTATTACTGCTTTCCTAGGTGATAACTATAAGATTGAAGATTATAAAATTATTATCCTCATCATATATCAAGCACCTGAAGATTCTACATTATTTCAAATATTGTTCATCCTTTCTATTATCTTAGTGACAGCATTAGGAGCCTATTTAATTGCTTATTATAAATACTTGAAATATCCAAGACCTATAAGAAAAGTGAGGAAATACAGGAAAACTCTAAATAGGAAAAATGCTCCTGATGTTAC
>JBHLRJ010000064.1:0-22369 GCA_048882645.1 Candidatus Thorarchaeota archaeon | reverse complement strand
CCTAAAAAGGGCAATTTCTCTGGTAATTTTTGAGACTAAGGAATTAATAATCTTGAAACTCATCGCGTTTGTTATCTTGTTTGTAGTTGGGATTTTCATTATTGGATCTTATGCTAAAAAAAAAAAATGGGATGATTCATACATCTTTGCTTTACTTATAAGCCTTGGATGGCTGCTGATAAATTTGTATATAGGAATAGGATTGTATTTCTTCATAGGTGATTATCTTCTAGTCAGTATTCTGATAGTAGCTATAAATATCTTTATAGGATCAATTATGGTAAAATTTCTCTATAAACAAAAAATTGCTAAATCATTAATGATATCGATAATATTCAATATAATTTTATTTATTTTGGCTTATATACCAATAACTCTTGGTGTAAATAAATCTATCCCCGAGCAGGATATTCGTGTTCTTACTTCTGTTGTAACGGTTATATATATTATTTCTTTTATTGCGCTACTTAAAAGGAAATTTGCACCAGAAGCGTCTGAGAGGATAATGAAAGAAATTCAGCTCGCTTCAGAATTAGAAAAAACAAAGCAGATTTCATATGGAGATGAAGAAAAAGCATTAGTTATGGATATAAAAGATCTCACTACTTATTTCTATACTGAGGAGGGAGTTGTGCGTGCTGTAGAAGGAGTATCCTTTAAAATTTATAAAGGAGAAATTTTGGGGCTTGTAGGAGAAACTGGATGTGGTAAATCGGTAACCGCTTTATCTCTTCTTAAGTTAATTCGTCATCCCGGTAAAATTGAGAAGGGAAAAGTAGATTTTGGGGATTTTAATTTACTCGAAAAATCCGAAACAGAAATTCTCCCATATCGGGGAAAAGATATTACAATGATTTTTCAAGATCCATTAAATTCTCTTAATCCCGTATTTAAAGTAGGCGATCAAATCTCTGAAGTATTTCTATTGCATAAAAGAAAAGAATTACTGCTTGAAGCCTTAAAAAGCAAAGAAAGGAGTATATATAGCATTGCTCGAGAATGGAGCGAGCAACTTTTAAAAGATTTAAATATACCCGCTCCAGAATTGATTTTTGATAGATATCCTCATGAATTAAGTGGGGGAATGAGGCAAAGAATTCAAATTGCAATGGCTTTAGTGTGCCGTCCAAAACTATTAATAGCGGATGAACCTACAACTGCTCTAGATGTAACTGTCCAAAACCAAATTCTAAAACTCATGAAAGATTTAAAAGAAAAATATGAAACATCTATCCTTTTTATTACACACGATTTAGGAATTATCTCGAAAATGTGTGATCGAGTGGCTGTTATGTATAGTGGCTACATAATCGAATATGGAAAGATTACTACACTTTTTACAAAACCTTTTCATCCATATACACGTGGACTTATATCCTCTGTACCTGTTGTCGGAAAAAAGAGGAAAAGACTCGAAATTATTCCCGGAATGGTTCCCAACCTAATATATCCTCCCTCTGGATGCCGATTTCATCCTCGTTGTGATTATTGTTTTGAACCTTGCAGTTCAATTGTACCTAAATCTATTGAAGTGGAGTCAAATTATTTTGTTAGCTGTCATTTATATGATCCAGAATATAATGCTCAAAAAGAGGAGTCTATATGATTTATCAATTGTGGTTTATTACAATGGGCATTGTAGGTATAATTGTATTTATTTTAGCCATTTTTTTAATTTTTGGAGTATCTCTTATTATCTCATTTTTCATTATTAATTGGGATGATCGTTCCCAGATTATCGAAAAAAAATACTTACTTTATATTATTTCGTCTATTCCGGGTACTATTTATAGTGTCATTCTTCTTCTCTTAGAAAGCATATTAGACTTTTGGTTAAATCTTATAATAATCTTAATATTAGCGTCGGTTAGTAGTATTATTGTAAAATATGTTAGATTCAAAAGATATCAATTTAAACGATTGACTCAAGGTAATGTGTTAAAGAAAGGTCTGAATCTTCTAGAAGTAGAAGAATTGAAAGTCTATTATCCCTTAGTGGGGGGAATCCTTAAAAGACAAATTGGTGCTGTAAAAGCCGTTGATGGAATAACTTTTAATATAAAAACAGGAGAAACACTTGGATTGGTTGGAGAAAGCGGATGTGGCAAAACGACTGTTGCAAGAGCAATTTTAGGACTAGTATCAAAGGAAACAGGTAATATTATTTATCATAATGAACCAATCTCTGAGAATTATTCTACATACCTGAGACAAAAAATTCAAATGGTTTTTCAGGACCCAGATGCTTCATTGAATCCTCGTATGAAAGTAGTTGATATCATCTCAGAGCCTCTTAAGAACCTGCTAGGTATTACTAGTAAAAACGAGTTAAGAAAACATGTATTGAGATTAATGGATGAGGTATCTTTAAAGCAAGAACATCTGGATCGATACCCTCATGAATTTTCAGGGGGGCAAAAACAAAGAATTATAATAGCTAGAGCTTTAGCTTGCAACCCAGAATTGATAATTTTAGATGAACCCACCTCCGCACTTGACGTATCTGTTCAGGCCCAAATCCTAAATTTACTGAAAGATTTACAGGAGTTATACCAATATGGATTTCTATTTATCACACATAATTTAGCTGTTGTTAATCATATCGCAGACAGAATTGCCATAATGTACCTTGGAAAACTTGTTGAAATCGGAAATACTGAGCAAATTTTTACAAATCCTTCACATCCATATACTCAAGCTCTTCTTGCCTCGAGATCCGAAATTGACCCTTTCAATCAGAATATTAGTTTTGTTATAAGAGGAGAGGTCCCTAGTCCTATAAATCCTCCATCTGGATGTCCTTTTAATCCAAGATGCTCCTCCGAGGCACGGACAAATAAATGTCTACAATTATACCCTCATAAAATAAAGATTGAAGATGGACATTATATTTGGTGTAATGCCTCCCCAAAAAAGTAAGGAATCTTACCAAGTTTGAACAGTATTATAGTGCTTATTACCATATTACTTATTTTTTATAACCGTACCACATTGGATACAAAAGGTAGCTTTCGAAGATAACTTCATCCCACAAAATTTACATTCATAAAAGGTAAGTTTATATTTCTTTTTCTGTTTAGTCTGGATTAATTGTAAATCTTCACTCGGTGTTTGAGTATCCTCAGGTATAGGTCTTAATTGGTTTTCTTGAATATCTTGAGTGGGTTCTAAATCTTCACTCATTGATGGAGATTCTTTTGGTATAGGAACTAATTGTTCTTTTAATTTGTATAAGGGTTCTTCTTCATGAATCAGTTTTAAACCACATGATGGGCAAAATTTATAGCCAATAGGCAGCTTTCTCCCACAATCTCGACAAGTCTCATAATCGATTTTTGAACCACATGAAGGGCAAAATTTATAACCACTAGGCAGCTTTATTCCACAAATATTACATTTATATATTGAATCTTTAGATTTAGGTTTAGTTTCCGATTCTTGAATTGATTTCTGCGCCTTTACTCGATAAACAGTTCTATCAAATTTTGAATTTTGATTTTGAACTATAATTGGTTTACTCTTAACGTATTGTTCATAATCGTCTTTAGTAGCTTTTCTCAAACAATTTTTATTTCCACAATTTTCACAATAATATCTGAGAGTATCGGTGAATTTTTTACATTTAACGCATATATAAGGTTGAGCATCTAAAAACGCTTTTGCATCCTGAATTGCAGGTTTATGAAATTCTCCAGACATTTTTTCAAAACATCCTTTAAATTAGAAAATTTTAAATTCAGATGTAATTGGGTTAAGATTATTATTGATAAATAAAAATTTAAACATTTTTATGAAAATTAAGTGAGAAAATAGAATTCTCTAATTACTTCTTTATCCCTAAAATTGCTCTGTGTTTTGTTTTGTCTGTATATATTTCTATTAACTCAAAAGAGTGAAATGTATCCTTTAATTCTTTTAGAGAAAAAAAGTGATGAGGAACACCCTTTTCTTGACCTTTTTGAGGGATGAATGTTCCTTCCTCTACTTTCTTTAAATCCCCTTTATCGAAACGTTTTTCTATTAAATAAGTTACAGTAATAAATATAAACCCTCCTTTCTTTAATACTCTCTCAATTTCTTGAACAGTCAATAGGATATCCTTTTTAAAATTGTGATGAATGACTTGGATGGAAATGACTGCATCAAAAAAATTTTTCTTGTAAGGAAACTGATTCTCCATTCGATGACACTTCACTTCTACATCTACGCCCTCTTCAACTAACCATTCTTTTGCAAGCTCAATTCCTTTAGAAGAGGCATCCATTCCGTAAATATCGAAACCCTTTTTTCCAAAAAACACTAAATGACGTCCATTGCCACATCCAAGATCTAAAATTCGCTTAACTTCTTTTTCCTTAAACAAATTCGCTAATCTTTCCATGTCTGGATGTGGTTTGGTGAAAATTTTTCCTTGTTTTTTGTAAATATCGTCCCAATCCGGCATAAAATTTTAAGTTTCACGTTAAGAGGTTTTTGATTATAAACTAATGGTCACATTCCCAATAAAAATGACCATACTTCTCTTTAAATGCTTCTGCTGCTTCATTTATTTTGGGACGAATAAATTCATAACCGTCCTTTAAAGTCTCATAGGTAACAGGTAAATTTCCTAATATTTCTCCATCAACTTGGCATAAGTAAGGTGTATCGCCAGGATTTATCATCTCAATCCTCACTTTTTTACTTTGATGTTCTTCTACGTTTGGGTGAGGTAATAGAGAACCACTATACATTCTTTTAAATTGAAGCAACAATTTGAGTTTTTTAATATTCACTATACTAATATCAAATAAACCATCATCTACTTTAGCAAATTGGCAAACATACATACCTCCACCATATGAACCTCCATTGCCAACAGCAACTAAATTCGCATATCCTTCGAATTTCTCATTATCCATAATAACTCTAATTTCTTTACTTTTCCATGCAAATAATGCTTTAAGGACAAGAGCGTTGTAATTTTTTTCTTTATTTTCATTTGCCCTTCTTGCAACCTCCGCATCGAAACCTTGACTTCCCACTCCAAGAAAATATCGTTTAACACCATCGTCTTTGAGTGCTAACCCGACATCAGATTTTCCAGTATTACCCTCAGCAATTATTTCACATGCCCTTTTAATATTTGGAGTAATCCCAATTACTGCGGGAACATCATTTCCAGAGCCTAAAGGAATAAATCCACATAAAGCTCCTGAATTAGAACTTATTACTCCATGAAGAATCTCATTACATGTTCCATCTCCTCCTGCTCCTATAATTCGATAACCTTCCTTTGCTAGTTGTCCCGCTAATTCTATAGCGTGTCCTTGATATTCAGTTTTAAATAATTTATAAGATACTTTAAGATTATCAAGACATTCACTGACGATTTCTATATTATCCTTTCCTTTTTCACTCTTCCCCGCAATGGGATTATAAATAATAGCATAATCACTCATTTTTCTTACTCCTAATGTAAATAATTCAAAAATAAAAAATAATTATGATAAGACTTTGATTATTAAAATATTTAAGACTATATTTAAACACAATTCAAAAGTATTGATACAGGTTATCTCCACTCGAATGAACACTTACCACAATATTTCTTCTTGCCGTAAATGCGTGGGTAATCCATTAAAACTATGCTTTTATCCGTTACTTCGTAAATGGCTCCTTCATCTCCACATTTAGGACATTTCCTTCTTTCAATCGAACCTTTCATTATTGTAACACTAGATTGATCTAAGTATGAATTTGTTCCTTTTTCCATAATTTCTAAAACAGATTCTTTAATTTCAGATAATGATTCTGCAGGATTGGTTACCTCTGTTTTATTTAGGAGATAATCTTCATTAACCATTATAATATAGCCCTTCACAATTGAATTGATCTCATCATCTTTAGGTAACCTATTGAATTTTTCTATAAAATTATCAAGAAAATTTTGTGCTTGATTTTTATCTATTATATAACCTCGTAACTTAATTAATTCAATAATTTTTTTAAGAATATTATTTTGGTTAACCATTAATTCTTCATTCTGAATTATAGGTTGCATCTCTTTTTCTAAATCACTCCATATCACGCCGATTTCATCATTCGATATTTGCCCCTTAATTTGGATATAAATCTTTTTGTCTTTCTCTTGTAAGATAGTAATTCTATTAGTTTTTTGTGCTAATTCATCTGAATTCTCGTTATAATAATTAATTCGAAACAAACTCTCTCCTATTTTAAGACCTTCCGTAGAATAGGAAAGGGTTTCTCTTAAAATATCTTCTATCCTTTGTTGGATATCTTCAAAATTCTTACCATTCGTGCCAAATGATTGATTTCTCTCGAACATTTAAAAAATCTTTATCCTTTAGCAGTTTCTATCTACAACTTTAATGAGTGATTTAATTTTATCATTTATTATTTAAAATATTAATGTAAAATTCAAGAAGATATTTAAAAAATAAAAGAAAAAATTCTAAAATTTCTTATTTGAAGGTTTCTATTCTTTAAATACAAGTATATCATTTATTCCCGCAATATATATAATTATGGCAAAGGGAAAAGTTAAGGCACCTAGTAATCGAGAAAAGGAAACTTCAACTAAAAGAAAGATCATTGTTTATGCAATTCTACTTATTATTGCATTTTCTGGTGCTTTTCTTATTTATTATGCATTACGTCTTACCTTACATACAAGTACACCCGTAGTAGTTGTGGTTTCTGGTTCAATGGAACCTAATCTTCATAAAGGCGATTTATGTTTTATAAAAGGTAAGGATCCAGCAGATATTAAAAATGGAACAATCGAGGGAAAAGAAGGCGACATTATCGTTTTTGACGCTCGGGGATTATGGTCTCATGCTCCAAGTGACCCGATTATTCATCGAGTCGTTGGAAAGTGGTATGATAATGGTTGGTTTTTTGAGACTAAAGGAGATGCTAACTCTTTACCTGATAGTGAGCCTGTTCCAGAAACCAGAGTATTAGGAATTGTTGTGGGAAGAATTCCATATATAGGTTGGGTGAAAATTGTGTTAACTGATACTGGATTATTAATTCCACTTTTAGTTATTATATCTTTTCTGCTTGTTATAAGTATAATTTGGGAATTTGTAAGAAAAGATAAAGATGAGAAAAAAAAAAATAATACTACAAATTTCTATGACAGTGCTAAAATAAAAAATGAAATTGAAGTTGATTTCACTAAAATGACTTATGAATCTGATTCTCCCAAAAAATAAATCAAATTTTAGAAATTATTATAAAAGATAAAGTTTAAAATACTGTTTTACCGTAAAGCTATATATCTCTTAATTTAAAAATTAAAAATTACAAAAGGTGGTTCTAATAGCATACAGTCCTCCTAAAAAAATAACAATAATTGTCTCGTTTTTGATCCTAGTATTGGGAATGGTATTTGGATTAATAGCATTTCTAGGTTATGCGAATCAATGGTTATCGTTTCTTGCAATAGGTGGTTATTCAGCAAGGCAAGTTTGTTACGTAATTGGTTTTGGACTATGTGGCCTTGCTTGGCTTTTAATAGTATTAGGTGTAATGGTTAGAGGATTATAGAAAGTTTTATTTTCTTTTTTTTATTTCTATTCTACATTTTTTGATTAATATTCTTAAACAATTTTTATTAGAAGATCCAAAATCGTTATTAATTAGACAATAAAATTTAAAATGTCTCCTAAATTTCTTGAAAATGTTATTACCGTAATTTAAAATTGATATTACGGAAAAACTTCAATACGTAATACGGAAACGCAGTAAAACTAAAAAAGTTTAATAACCACAATTAAAAATAAAAAACAAAAGAGGAAATTAATATGGCTAAAGAAGAAAATGCTGTCTTTGTAGGTCGTCGTCCAACTATGAATTATGTGATGGCAACTATGATGATCCTTAACAAGGGTGAAGAATGTACTGTTAAAGCCCGAGGAAGAGCTATTTCTCACGCAGTTGATGTATGTGAAATTTTGCGAAATCGCTTCTTAAAAGGAACTGAATACAAAGATATAAAACTTTCCACAGAACAGCTTGAGGGCGAAAAAATAATCGGATAAACCGATTATTTCGTATACGGACAAAATAATAACGTCTCAAGCATCGAAATTGTACTATCACCACCAAAATAGAGAAAAATATATTTTCTCTACGCCAAAACAAAAAAACAACATTTTACTTTTTTTTTTATAATTTTACTCCTGAAACCAACCTATCATTTTCTGTATCCAAACGGTTATGGAATTTATACTCTTAAAATCTTCAAATTTTTACTTAATGCTGATTTTGAGGATTTTTTTTAATACTTAAATTACGTCTCTTTGTGCCAAATATTCATAAGAAAAAAAGGAAATTCAAATTATTTTGGTAAAATTACAAACATTTAATAAGACGCTTGAAAAATAAATACTTATAACACAAAAACATAATTCAATTCAATTTTAAACCGTATTTTAATAAAATCTTAAAAAAATCTATAAAAGAGGAAGAAGAAAAATGGCAAAAAAAGCCACCAAAGTAGAGCCTTTGTTTGTAAAATCAAAGGTTAGAGAATATATCAAAGGGAAGGGATGCAATACAAGCAGTGCCGTCCTTGATGGGGAAGCTTTAAATAAGATCATAATGGGTATGCTTGATAAAGCAGTTAATCGTGCCAAAGGCAATAACAGAAAGACTGTAAAGGCACGCGATTTATAAACTTACTTTTCAAACACTTTTTTTTTATTTTCTACTCATAGGTTGCGAGCTTCGCATCTCATGAATTCATTCTCTATTAAATGAGTATTGGGATCAACAAAACGTTAAATATTTAATTATACTCAAATTATATAGTGAAATTCATAAAGAGTTTTTTAATGTGAAGTGTTTTATTAAAAAAATATTTGTTATTAATATTTTATTAATTTATATAATCTCTGGTATTCTAACATTTAATATTTTTCAGAATACAAAAGATCGAATTGTTGAAAGGGAATATGAGTTTAGTCATATAAGGAGAACCTCAGGATCTTGGATTCTTACAGGATCTCCCATCTACATTGATAATAATGATCCCTCGAAAAATTGGTCTATTACTGAAGCTACATTTGATTGGTGTCGAGGGGCTGGTACTTGGAAAAACCCCTATATTATAGAAAATGTAACTTTTAATGGTCAAAACTCGATTACTAATTGTATAGAGATTAGAAATTCAGATGTTAATTTTATTATCCGAAATTGTACTATACTCAATTCAGGTCCTGGTGCCTATTGGATGGATGCTAGTATTAAATTGTATAGAGTAATTAACGGAACTTTAATAAATAATTTTTGTAATTCATCTCTTATAAATGGAATATCAATTATTCAAACTAATGAAAGCTTTTTTCTTGAAAATAGAGTGAATAATATGGAGTTTGACGGATTAAGATTCCAACATTGTATTGATAATGTCATATCGAAGAATAATATAAGCAATAATAATGCTTCTGGAATATACTTAGAATTTTGTATTAATAACCATTTATCTGAAAATAATTTGTATAACAACACATATGGGATAAAGCTGGAAGATTCTCACTATAATATGCTCTCTAATAATTACATTTTCAATAATTTAGGTGATGGCATCTCATTTAGTGAATCTAATCAAAATGAAATTTTCTGGAATGTCATAAACAATAATATAGGATCAGGAATGAGAATAGATGGTGACTTGACTACTATTTCAGAAAATAATATGAGTTTTAATGATAGAGCTGCAATAACACTTGCCAATGGAGTGAATAACATTTTATCAGAAAATCATATGATAGGGTGTGGGATATATATAGAAGAAAGCTCCTCTGACTTACTTTCCTACTATATTGATACTACTAATTTGGTGAATGAAAAACCTTTCTATTATTATAAAAGTCAATCTGGTTTAAGTCCAAGTAATTTTTTAAATGCTGGTCAAGTGATCTTATTTAATTGTTATTTTTCACTGATCTCAAACTTGAATGCTTCTCATGGTACTTGTGGGATCTCAATTATTACCTGTATGAATGTTACTGTTTTAAATAACGATATTACTTGGAACAACGAAATTGGGATCGAAGTAAGAAATAGTTTGAACATTAAAGTTTCACAAAATAATGTAAGTTATAATAAAAATATTGGATTAGGTGTATCCTATAGTGATAATATCCTTGTTTCAGAAAACTATGTTAGTTTTAATGGTGGTAATGGAATCGATATAGTTATGAGTGATAATGTCATAATTTCAGGGAACGAAATAGAAAACAACCTTTATGGGATTTATGCATATAACAGTGATGATAATTTAATCTCAGGAAACAATATAAATGAAAACATGTATGGACTTTATTCATATCTCAGTGATAATAATTTAGTCTCCGGAAATACAGCAAGTTATAATAATGAGGATGGAATAAGTTTAATTGACAGTTATAATAACATCATCTTGAACAACATCATTAATTTTAACGATGATAATGCGATTTACCTCTACGATAGTAATAGTAACTCTATTTCTGGGAACACTGTAAACAATAATTATTGTGGTATCTATCTTTATTACAGCAATGAAAATTTAATCTCAGGTAATTCATTAGAAGGAAACATTCAATGTATAATAGAATTACATTCAACAGGAAATACATTCGAGGATAATACATGTGAACCTCAAGCAGCTGGTCCTAATATTACGTTCATCTTTTTCTGGACTTTAACTGTACTTTTAGTCATTAATGGGCTAGCAATTTTCATACTACTTTTAAGAAAATTTCGAAAGTTATCTCCCTCTTAAATACTGCCCGATTAATTCACTAAATTTCGTTGTTTTTCTTATAGGATCAAAATCCAAATCAGATTTTGCCACTTCAATAAATTTTTTGCCAAGGTTAATTGCTCTCGCTAAAAATTCCACAGACCTAACAGCATTATGCTGAATTTAAGGTTATCTAAAAATCATAATCAAGAGAAAAAGTCTTTTTAACCCATTCTTCAATATCTTTATGAGAGTTTGAAGGAGGAGCAGCACCTTTGAGAGGATTTTGTTTTCTTTTCCCTTCCATTTTTCGTGATAAATCTCTAAATAATGTTATATTACCCTTCTCAAGATGTAATTCAACTACAGTCCTATAGGCCATGGGTCGTTGAAATCCCATATGAACATACATGGATCGGATAAAATCTTTTGCTAACAATAATTTCCCAGTAAATTCCGTCTTTAAGTTTAAGTTATTATAAGAATAGTCAAATAGATCCCCTCCCGATTCTGGTTTCACACCGTTTACTTTTTTGGGATTTTTGGTATTAACACGCATTTTATCCAATATTAACTGGTCATTTATAACTATATACGTCATAGCATAACCCCGCCAGCATGCTGTATTAGTAAAACGAGCTATAATTCCAAAATCATTAGGAGTAAAAAATGGATCACCGTGTATGCCAACTAGGGTAAATTTTACGCCATATAAAATAATTTCATCAGGTATTTGGGCTGTCATTATCATCCTAGAATTACATTTTTTATTAATTCTGAAATATAATGAATTGAATTTTCTTCTTCAATCCTCTTAATTGCACTTAACTCTATCAATGCATTATTTTGAGTAATGTTAAAATTAGATTTAGAATCTGTGATTCTTCTTCGAATCTCAGATACATTTTCAATAAAATTTGATTCATTTTCTTCCACATTAAACATCTTGATTATCCTATTTAGTAATGGACTGATAACTTGGGCATATATTAATTTCTTTTTATATATCGGTCCTGGAATATCTTGTAGGGCGAAGTTTTCTGAGTGTTCTGAATTTAGACAAGAATAATGTGTGTCGATCATGTATGTGAGGGATTTTTCCATTCTTTGATAATTATTTCGTATTGTCTTTAAATCCTCAAGCCAGATATTAACATCAATTTGAATTTGACTAGGGAGACCTCGAGCTAATTCTTCACATTCATTTGTTAAATCATCCACTTCCACACCTAAAAACCAAAGATCTAATAATCTTGGTCCAAGAATACCCATTTGCAAATAGACCTTACTTATTGGTTGGTGCTGCGCTAACATATATCTTACTGTAGGTGCCATATTGAAGAATCCCCAATTTGCCCCACAATATTGACAGGATCCAACCATTTTGGGGAAAAGTTTATTATTTCTATTAAGCAACCTCTTAGACGCGCACATTACACATTCAAGATTATCACAATTCCAACATACAAAAAAATCAGTTATAGAAACATATTTTCTTTTACATTTAGAGCAAATAAAAGATTTATTTGGCTTAGGAAGCCATTGTATAGGGATTTTTACAAGCCAATGATTTCCGTAGGGACCATCTCCAGAGGGTTTTGTGATTACCACTTTAATTTGTCCGTGGCTTTTTAATTTTTCCTCTTCTTCTTGTGCTTCTTGCTCTGAATCGCACATAGCTACAATCTTAAATGCCTTAATGCCATCAGAGTGTTTATTTTCTTCTATATTCATTGTTTACACTACTTTCGAACTAGGATTCCCTTAATTATGACATTCAAAAAAAAATGTGTAAATACCAATGGATTCCTACCTTGCTTTAATTTATGTACATGTTGGAAAAGAAAATTCATGCTTAAAAACGTTTTGTCGACTTATAAGAAAGAGCGCAATTAGTTATACAAAAATGTCATTGTTTGATTTTTCATTTAAATACATTGGATAAAATACTGATAAAATTCAAATTTTATTTTATTAAAGGTGATATAAAAAAGTGTCTAAAGGATATAATTTGAAGAATTCTGCTTCTGATCAGAAAAAAAAAGAAGAAAGTAAAGGAACCAAAAAGAATTTAGATGAATCTTGTGAGTTTTGCATTAAGTGTAAAAGCCAAAATGTCAGGTATTGGGATGAAACTGATGAGGAGATAATCTTTCAGTGTAATGCATGTAAATCATTTATTTCAATCCCATTCAGTAGGAATAAATTAAAATTCTATTTTGCATAATTTAATGTGCTTAAATGAAATTCTTGATTAAAGATTTGCTTATTAGAATCATCCTAAGGTTTTATTATTAAAATTTTAATAGATTAACTTTAAGTTTTAAAGTTCATACTTTTCATATTGAATTTGATAAATCGAAATGGTAAGAAATAAATTTTCAATACTAAGGGGCAAATAATTGAGTGAGCATCTAACTGTAGAAGAAATTCTCAAAAAAACTAAAGAAACCCGTACAGATTTCAATTTTAAAGCAAAATTGCAAGTAGTTAACCATATTAAAAAGTATACTAAAAAGGAGAAACCATATCTGAGCATTTCCTTTAGGGACATTTCTGGTGAGATTCCAGATTTTATCAAATGGACTAATAGTGAAGAGGAGTATCAACGAGAATCTAGTAATTTTGAACTGGGGAATATAATAGAAATCGATGGTACATACAAAAAAAATTTTAGAACAGTAGATATCAGTGCATATCGAAAACTAGAAAAATCTGAATTCAATTTAGAAAATTTTGTTAAATCTAGTAAGATTGATTCAATAGCTTTATTTGAGAAAATACAAGAAATTATTAACAAAATCCAAACTCCTAAATTAAAAGAACTTTCATTGAAAATTTTTTCTAGTGAGGATATAAAAAAGAAATATATTGAATGCCCTTCTTCAATAATACACCATCATAATTATAAACATGGCAATTTAGAGCATACTGTAGGAATGATCAACATCTTTGAGCAGTTAATTAGTTATTATGAAGGAAATACACTTCTTGATGTTGATTTAATCTATACTGGTATTATATTACATGACATTGGTAAAATATTTGAACTCCGGTTAAATAATGGTTTACCTATAATAAACGAGGAGGGAAAATTATTTAGTCATCTAGTTTTAGGAGATAAATATATTTCTGAGATAATTAACTCAATTGATGATTTTCCTAATAATTTAGAAAATAAAATCAGACATTTAATTTTAAGCCATCATGGAAAAAAGGAGTGGAATTCAGTAGTTGAACCTCAAATTGATGAAGCAGTATTCTTACATTATTTAGATATGATCGATTCACGATTTAAACTAAATTATTAATCCTATTTTTGTAAAAAAGATGGTATACTTTATTTTTTTTATATAGGAACAGATCAATAAACTATTAATAAAAGAATAAATAAATCTCTAAAAACTGTTAAATCTGTTGACTCTTAACGATTTATTTATAAAAAATATATATATTGAAAAATGAGTATCTAATTTTCTACGATGAGTGCGAAAAGGAAAAAAAATCCATTAAAAGAATGTGTAGAATTTATTGAAAAGCACAAATTAGGATATTCTAATGAGGAGGAACCTTATTCATTTACTTCAGAAGAGGAAACATTTGAAGTTCAAGAAGAAAAAATATTTGAAATACCTGAATGTCATGAAGTAAAAGACATCGGATTTGTTGATGGAGGTAATGGACCTATACTAAGAAGTGCTGATTTTAATATTAGTTTGAATCGTGTAGCGGGAGTAATATTTACTTCCAATGAATGGACTCAACCAGAAAATATCCCTGTTAAAATAGAATTTTATAGCGCAACAGTTCTAGAACTTCTTGAAGAGGATAATTTGGTATATACGACTCGATTTTTTCCTATAGAATCAGAATTCTCTAATTACCTTCCTGAAAACGATTTAACTTTTCCTATTAATGATCTCACTATAAGGGAAAAGGTATTTAGTTTACCTAACATCGAAATCTTTGGGGGTATCGCAATGAGATTCGCTGAATGGACTTATGGGACTAAATTAATATCGATTGAATTAGATAAAGGGAGTTTATTCGTTCGGGATGGCTCTCTTCAAGCAGGCTATACTGGAGAATCCGCATTTGCAGAAGAATTATATAAAGTGGCTATTAAAAAAGGAGTCATTGTAACCGGGCTTTCAAAAACTTGTCGATTAATTACACAAAATGGCAACTCACTAAATTCATTAATCCATTATATCGGTAATCAAAAATTTCCAAATGATCCTTGGTATTATCACCCAGTGATTAGATATACAAAAGCTCAAGAAAAAGCTGATTTATATTTTGTGAAACTCCATAAAAATTCACTATATTCATTCCGGTTCGATATTTTATTAGATCAAGCGAAAAAGTTAACTGACACTCAGAGAGAAATAATTATTTCAAATATTGCGAATAATTCTAACGATCTTTCCTATCCAGGATATCCATATGGTTTAATTAAAGCAGACCAACTAGCTGCAGTAGGTCTCAGAGAATTAGAACCTCAAAAAATTCAACTTATAGCCGAATTTGATCAAGAGGATTATAATGAATTTATCCTACCTCGTCTGCGTTCTATTAACGCTCATGATTTATTAAATATATTAAGAAGATAGCTTTAAAAGTGAAAAAAATTGACAGATTTAGGATTAAAAATTGGAAGTTTTGTTACAGGCAGTTCTTTAGTTAAATTAATATTAAGACAAAAATCTGATCAAGAATTTGAATTAGGCCAGCTCTTTATTGCTGGTAAGGATCGAAAGGAATACAGTATTTATCAAATTAAAGACTTATATTATGGGAGCCAGATCCCTGATAATGCATTAGAGTTAATGGCAGGTTATGGATTAGAAAGAGAAATATCTAATCTAAAAATATATGAACCTGAATTGCGTAACTATGTGTTAGCAGTTGCGAGACCATTAATATATGTGAAAGATAATAAGTTATTCCTCCCTAAAAAGCTACCTGCATTTTTTTCAGATATTTTTAATATTGAAGAAGACCATTTAGAGTTTTTTAAAGAAGAAAAGATTGAAAATCCCTTAAATTTAGGTTGGATTCGTTCTGGATCAAAAATATTGAAAACGGAAGTTATGCTTGAAGCAACAGATGTTTTAAGACACCATATTCTAATCCCCGCAACCACAGGGCGCGGTAAATCAAATTTAGTAAAAACTATTCTGTATAATTTAATGGAAAATAATAAATGTGGTAAATTGGTATTTGATCCCCATAATGAGTACTATGGAACTATACAACAAAAAGGATTAAAGGAACATCCTGAAAGCTCGAAATATGTCGATTATTATACTATAAGGCCTATTCCAGGGAAATTAGATTTAAGATTCAACATAAACTTGATAGAACCTATTCACGTGTTAGGAAGTCTCTATTTTACGCAACCACAAATAGAAGGCTTAATTGGATATTTTAGATTACATAGAGAGAACTGGATTCAAGCCATTTTTAGTGAAGATCAAACTACATACCAGAGACCCCAGGGACTTCATCCAGGGACATTGGATGTTATTAGAAGAAGGATAGCCATTTTATTGAATTTAGGATTTGATGCCGATAATAACATTATAGAAAATGGAATTTATACTTTCAATGGATATGAATCTACAATTAGCAATATCACTAATTCGTTAATTGAAGGTAAAACTGTTATAGTGGACACTTCATTATTTGAAGGAGCTCGAGAAATTTTTGTTGCGACAATTATAGTGGAAAACATCTTTAATCAATATAAAAGATTCAAATTTAGGGATGAATTAGAAGATAAACCTGTGATTACTGTCGTCTTGGAAGAAGCTCCAAGAGTTATTGGTAAAAAAGTATTAGAAACGAGAGAAAATGTTTTTGGCAAAATTGCCCGAGAAGGAAGAAAGTTTAATATGGGCTTAATTGGCATTACTCAATTACCAAGTTTAATAGATAGAGAGATTTTAGCAAATATGAATACAAAAATAATTCTTGGCAATGAAATGGGACCAGAAAGAAGGACATTGATTGAAAGTTCTGCTCAAGATCTTTCGGATGATAGTCAAACAATTGCAAGCTTGGATATAGGCGAAGCTATCGTCACCTCTAATTTTACAAAATTTGCTATACCAATTAAAATACCTCTATTTGAGGATTTAATTAGTGGAAAGAAAGATTTTCCCAAACCTGAAAAAAAAATTAAAAAAGGAATTCCTGGAATGAATTAAACATTATATGAAAGAATCTCTAACATGAAAGTGAAATTTGCTCATATATCTGATGTACATTTGGGCGCTTGGCGCAATGAACGATTAAATCAATTAGGGTATAAGGCATTTGAAAAAACTGTAGATAGTATCATCAAGGAGTGTGTAGATTTTGTTATCATTAGTGGAGATTTGTATGATGTGAGTAATCCTAAAGTAGAAGTTATAGATCTGGCAACCAGAGAATTGAAAAGATTAAATGACAATGAAATCCCTGTCTATGGGATTATGGGATCTCATGATTTTTCCCCCTCAAATAAGTCTATGATCCGCCCATTGATTACTGCAGGCTTATTCATCGATGTTTGGAAAGCAGAACTAACAGAAGATGATAAAATAAAGCTCAAATTCTTTTTGGAACCAAAAACGAAAATTAAATTAGTTGGATTAAGAGCTAGAAAGCGGAGTTTAGAAATTGAAGAATTTGAAATTCTAGATAGAAAATCAATGGAAGCGGAGAAAGGTCCAAAGATATTTATCCTTCATACTATGTTGAGTGAATTAAAACCAAAAGAATTCAAACGCATGGAATCTACTCCAAAATCTTATTTACCTCAAAATTTTGACTATTATGCGGGGGGCCATCTTCACACAACACTACCTAAAAAGCTAAAGGAGTCAGGATTCATACTTAAAGTCGATAGATATAATAATATAATATATCCTGGGTGTATCTTTCCAACTGATTTTAGAGAAATAGAAGAAACTAAATATGGAGGATTTTGTTTGGTTTCTGGGGAAACAAGTAACGATAAATTGGATTTGCAAGTGATATACAATCCTATTAAAGTTATTGATATAGAATCTATAAGTATGGATTGTACTAATAAATCTACGGTTGATGTTTTAAATGAATTAAAACAAGAGTTTTTGAGAAGAGATTTTACAGATAAGATTGTGACTGTAAGGTTATTTGGATCATTATCCTCTGGTAAAACATATGATCTAAAATCTCATGAAATAATACAAATGGCTAAAGATAATGGAGCTTATGAAGTCTTAATTAATAAAAATGCTCTTACAACTGTTGAATATAAATCAATAAGTGTTTCTGTAGGAGAATCTAATGAAGAAATTGAAGTAGCCTTGATAAAGGAGCATGCAAGCAAGGTTAAACTAAGTAAATTGAAACCTAGTGAAATGGAGAAAAAAATTTCTCAACTTCTTGACATAATTGGCACCGAAAGACAAATAGGTACCAAAGTTATGGATTATAATGATTCTATTCTAAAAGTATTTTCAACTTTATTTAAAATTCAGGAAAGTAAGGAATGATATTAAAATCAATTGAAATAAAAAATATCAGAAGTATAAAAAGTCTAAAGCTAGAGTTTCCCCAATCAACAGTATTATTTTTCGGAGATGTGGGAAGTGGAAAATCGTCGATATTAAAGTCAATTGAATTTGCTTTATTTGGAACTTTGATTCATGGAGATTTAAGTGGTGATTCGCTATTAAGAAGAGGAGAGAGAAAAGCTTCTGTTAAATTAACATTTTCTATTGAGGGGAAGGAATATTCAATACAACGTAGTCTATCAAAAGGTAGAAAGGGAAAAATATCTCAAGATGAGAGTGTCTTTACAGACTATAATAAGGGAGTCAAGACTAGTTTTGCTCCTACGGATATGAGACGAAAAATATTATCACTTCTCTCTTATTCGATTTCTCGTTATGAAAGAGCGAGTAAATTACCTTTGTTTAGATACACTGTGTATACACCTCAAGAACAGGTAAAAGAAATTATAGAAGCAGATACAGAACAGAGATTTGAGATTTTAAAGGAAGTTTTTGGTATCGAAAAATATGAGATAGCTCTTAAAAACATGGAAATTATAAAAGAATTCTTAAATGATAAATTAAAGGAATCAAAAATAAAATTGGAACAATTAGGTGACCCTGAAGAAGACATACTTAAAAAAGAAAAAGAAACTCTGCATTTAAAGACCAAAATCGATAATATAGAATCTGAGATGAAAAAAAAAGATAAAGAAATAAATTCTCAAAATAAAATTACAGAAAAAGTTCAGAAAGAATTGCAGATATATACAAATAAAATAATTCAAATTGAAAATAAAGAATCCAACATCATCGAATATAAAAAAAACCAGAAGAAGAATAAAGCGCTATTGATTAAAGTCAGGGAAGATATTTCCCAAAAAGAGGTCGAACTAGGGAAGTTAAAAAGTATAAAACTAAAAACTGAACTATCTGAAGATCAATTAGAAAAAAAATTAGAGAATATTCAAAATCAAATAATCCAAAAAGAAAAAGAGCTAGCTAGACTCAATGAAAAATTAACAAATATAGATAAATTATTAAAGGAAGGCAAGTGTTCTTTATGCGGGCAAGCTATCCATGAGAAAGAAAGGTTTGAAAAGGAATTGTATAAATCTACATTGAGTGTTAAAAAGATTACAAGCGAAATTAGCAAATTGGATATTGAAATAGAAAAGCATAAACAATTAATAAAAAATAGACGTGAATATCAGAAAATCAAAGATCAAAGAAATCTCATACAAAATTTGATCACGGAAATGAAGAAAAGAGAAGATGGCTTAGCAGCCTTAGTAGAAGATTTGTTCAGTAAAATTAATGAAAGTCAGAATGAAATTATAGCCATTTTATCAGGTTACAAAATACAAAGTTTAGAAAAATTCAAAAAGACGGGAAAAGAAATAGAAGAAAAGCTCACAGAGGAGAAATCTAAGTTAAATAATCTAACTTCAGAGAAACAAATTACTAGTAATGAACTAAGTGTTCAGAGAAAAAATCTTGAGTATTTACAAAAAGATTTAGAAGAAATAAAATCTAACTTACAAGAAAAAGAGATTCTTCAAGAAAAACTTTTAAACTTCTCCGAACTTATAAATTGGGTGTCTACTGAATTTCTTGTGCTTATTAGAGATATCGAAATGAAAATTCTAGCTTCAAGTGCTCAGCATTTCAACTCTTACTTTACAGAATGGTTTCATGAATTAGTTGAAGACAGGAACATTGAAGTTGAAATTAGACCTAGTGATTTTCAACCATTAATTTATGTTAATGGTTATGAGTCCCCCTTTAACGATTTATCTGGTGGAGAGAAGAGTGGAGTTTCATTAGCTTATAGACTAGCATTAAATAAAATTATTAATGAAAGACATCAAGAAGTAAAAACTAAAAATATCTTAATATTAGATGAACCTACTGATGGATTTAGTCAGCAACAGATCAATAGTATGCAACCAGTTTTCGAAAGTTTAGATATTTCACAAATGATAATAATCTCTCATGAGAGGAATCTTGATTCTTTTGTAACAGATATCTTCCATTTTGAAAAGGAAAACCATATTACTAAAGTTACAAGAGAGACAGCATAATCCTTAATAATCTTTTTCATACGATCTCGTTATTAACCATAATATTAAGGTCATTTTCTCAAAAATACCTCTGATAGAAGGAGTTATATAAGAACTTATCTTCTTATTCTATACTGAATCCAATTTATGATCAACTATGCCAAGCATATTATCGTACATAACACGCCGAATTAAGCCTTCCTGTGCTGTATGGGAGATCACGTTGCGCTGCAATAGCAAATGTATTCATTGCGGTTCTCTTGCTGGAAAAGCACGCTATGATGAATTGGATACAGAAGAAGCTCTTCAACTAGTGAATGATCTGCATTCTTGTGGTTATAAAGGGGTAGCATTAATGGGTGGAGAGCCATTAGTTAGAGAGGATTGGTTTGAAATTGCAACCGAAGTTAAAAAGTTAAAAATGGAGCTATCAATTGTAACTAATGGTCTAAATCTGAAACGCCATATTCAACAGGTAAAAAAACTTAATGTTGATTGTATCTCTTTAAGTTTGGATGGTGCTACACCTAAAACACATGATTATCTCAGAGGTATAGATGGTGCATTCGAAAATACCTTAGAAGTTATGCGTTTGTTAGAGAATGAAGAGTTACCTATTAGTATCATTACAACTGTAAGTAAAATTAATTTCAATGAAATTGAAAAAATAAAAGATATTATAGTCGATCGAAATATTGCATGGCAAATTCAATTAGCAATTCCAATAGGTCGCTTTCCACGGGATTTAGTTATCTCTCGAGAGCAATTTTATACTTTAGCTCTTTTTATCTCAATAAATGCAAAAAAGTATTCATATAAGAGATTACCTATAATAGGAGCTCATTGTTTTGGATATTATTCAAAATTTATGCCAAATTTGGGTCTAGATCCATGGGTAGGTTGCCAAGCAGGGTTGTCTATTTTAGGTATTCAGAGTAATGGAAACATTAAAGGGTGTTTAACCCATCCTGATAGCCTGATTGTTGGTAATATAAGGAATCAGCCTTTAAAGAAAATTCTGTCAAATCCTTCAGCATTTAGATATAATCGAGCATTTAAAACTGATTATCTAAAAGGATATTGTATTAACTGTGATGTTAATAAAGAATGTAAAGGAGGATGTTATGGAACTTCAATTGCATTGAAATCTTATGACAACCCCTACTGTTTAAGAGCAATAGAAAATCAATCATCTCTGCCAGGTAACGTACCTCTTAGAGGAAAATTGAATGTATATTTCTCAAAATACCAAAATCTTTATAAAAAAATTATTAGTAAAAAGAATCTAGTATAATTGAGATGAAATTTTAAGTATGTACAAGGAGATCATTCAATTTTACAGGATCGGTAAAGAATTAGGATTAAGTAGAAGAGATATAAATAAAATTCTGTTTACAGGTAGTAATAATCGCCATTCTTTACGTTTAAGCTTGATTATTTTCGCAATCATCGCATCTATATTGATTGGTGTTTTGATAATTATTTCAGGGTTATCTATCTCTAGAAATACCTACCCAACTGGAGCGCGATACTCTACGATAAAGGGAATGGATTTTAAGCATAATAAAAAAAACTGAAGTATGAGGTGAAATATAAAAAATGTTTAAAGATCTTTTAAATTATTATAAAATTGGAAAACAAATCGGTTTAAGCAGGAAAGAAATCAATAAAATCTTTATATTTGATAACACCAACCATCCAACATTATATCTTGTCCTAATGATTGTTGGAATCATCTTATTCGGTGTTGCAATGGTCTTTTTGGGTGTATTTATAATGCAAAGAACGTATCTATCTTCTGGAGCGCTGTATTCGACCGTAAAAGAAAAGGATTTTAAACAGAAAAAGGTAAAATGATAATTTTGTAAATCTAAGCATAAGTCTAATTAAAAAATTAATAAAAGATCTTACAAAATTAGAATGATTTAGGTGAAATTTAGAACTTGATTAAAGAAAATAAATTTATTAAAAAATATTTTATAAAATGAATTTAAACCAAAAATTTGAGGTGTCCTATTGAAAATGTTTAAAGAAATTCT
>JBHLRJ010000063.1:0-22573 GCA_048882645.1 Candidatus Thorarchaeota archaeon | reverse complement strand
TATTATTTTAGAAGAAGGAATATTATATTTTTCTTGTAATTCTTTAACTTCTTCTCTCAATTCAGGAGTTAAAGCTAATAAAACCCCATGCTTTTTTGCCAGTTCTCGTAAACGTTCCTTAGTAAACTTTTCAACAGATGCTTTCGCTTGGATTTCTTTCATTTTTAATTCTTCTGCTTTCTTCTTCATAGCTTCTTTTAAATCAATTTCATCCTCAATTTTGCGTATGCCCATGCTTTATTTAACCCAACGCTAATTTTTTAATTCCTTAAGTGATTATAATATAACAATTATCTTATTTCTATTTTATCTTATAGATAATGAATGAATTTAGAAACTTTAGACTTATCAATAAGAATGAGAAAATTTTAATTTATAAGACTCTATCTGAAATCTCTCTGAAGATTAAAACTGTTTTAGAAAGAGATGGTTATCAATTATTTATATCAATTAAAAATTCGATTAACATAAATAAATTCCCTTCGATCTTTTTAATCCCAAGGAATTTAACACAAGAACTAAATAAGTTAAAATCCAAATTTGATATCATTACTGCGGGATTATATTTTGGGTTTATCAAAAAGGATATGTTTATGTTAAGTCTTGAAGCCATAGAATTTTTAAATAATAAAGGATGTTTTTCTGAGAAACAAGCGCTTTATGTTACAGAAAAGGGAGAAAAATCAGTTTTATATGGAAATCAAATTTTAAAAAAAATGATTTCTAAAATACCCGAGGGTATGAAACGTAATGATTTCATTTTAATATTCAACCAAGAAAAAGAGTTGATATCTATCGCAAAATCTGAAGCCAGTTATTCTTCTTTTCAAAATCTCAAAGCTAATGATATAGTTGCTTCTAATTTAGTCGATAAAGGTATTTATCTGAGAACAAAACAATAAAAAAAGAAATGCTTTTTATATTTGATTCTTCTCATATTTAAATAAATAATCTTTTCAGTAATGCATTCTAGATTGAAAAGTATGGAATTTCACCTCCTCTCCCCTTTACTTTTCAAAAAATAATAAGTCGTTACTTTTTATTCATTAAGGATATTTAAAGTCACTAGGACCAATTTTTTACAAAAAAATTTGGGGTAATGAAATCAATTTTTTTCTGCATTTAAATTAATTAATGTAATACCTATCTATTTATTTAAGATAATTCTAGTTTTTTTCAAGTTTCTCATCCAATAATTTCATTTCCTCTTCTGAAATTTTTTTCAATTCATCTTTAAGATCATCATATAGCTTGATAAACTCAGAGGAAACAGATAATGGAGATTTTATTAATTCATTTTTAATTGCATTAAATTCTTCTTCATTTGGAAATACCTTTCGAAGTTTATTTTCTAATTCTAAAGGAATTTTTGAAAATTTTCCTGTAAGTAATAATGGTTGTTTTTTACTCTTGATAATTTTATAAGGAAAATTAGAAAAGTGTTTTTCAACCAATCCAATTGTCCCTTCATATTGAGTCATATCTTTAACTGATCTTTTTAATTCTTTTTCAAATTTTTTCTCAAAATCATTAGTAAAGTTGACTATAGAGTCACGTAAAAGAACTGATGATTTTGAGGCAATTAAGCCGACTGTAATTAATTCAGATTCTTTCAATATTAAAATACCTTCCTCTAAATTTATATCCAACAAGCCCCCTATATTCATTACATCCGCACTCATAAGTTGAACTGCATTTAAGAATCCTGAGAATAAGGTTTCATTAACTTTTGATTCTGCCCAATCATGATCATATAAAGGGAATCCTTCTCGATCTTTAACAATAATTCTATGGACCGTATAAGGTAATATATAAAGAAGTTTTGGTTCTCTTACAATTGCAATTATAAACATGAAACAACCGACACCTGTTGCTATATTAGCAAATGAGATATAAATTGGATCCAAATAATAGAAAATGTAGATTATGAGTGTTACTATTGATGCAAAAATGATTCCTATAAAGAAGATGAGGGCTTCTCTTCTAATTAAAAAAGGCACATTTAGTAGTGTTTTCAGACCCCAATAGAAAACAACAATCCCAAGTAACACTTGAAAACAATCACCAACTATTTCAAACAAACCCGCCATATTCGTTGTTAAAAAGCCAGATTCAATAATAAGATTAACAGAGTTTGGTTGTAAAGCCACAAAGCAGTACAAAATGCCTAAACTAAAAGCTAATATTAAAGCTACAGAATTGAATGAATCTTTAATTACATAATTTATACCAATTATAAAAAAGACTGTTGAGGGGAATAACATCAATGCATAAATTCGACATAGTAAAGTACTTAGAAATAATATTGATAGAACATCAATTAAAAAGAAGAGCCCCATAAAATAGATTCCCAATCTTATATAGAGTAATGATCTAATTTTTCTCGTTTTTGGGTCAATATAACTCAAAAAACCTGCAGTGAAAATGGTAATAACGACTAGAATTTCTATTATTGCCTCAGGCGTCCAATTTAAACCCATTTAATCTCACGCTTCTTTTTTTGTGTTTATTTCTTAATTGATTGGTTTAATATAGTTATTTTTAAATATTTTCTAATAAATTAATGATAATCTCTTTTTTTTCAGGATTTATATAAATGATATTCTTTTCAACGTCATTTTCTACTATTAAATAATGTTCGTGTAAAGTTTTTATTCGATAATAAACATTTTCTCTTTTTTCATTTAATATCTTGTAAACTTCTGACTTTTTAATTGATTCTTGCTCAATTAATAATTTAATAATTTTAGTATTAATTATATCTCTTAATAGAAAACTAAAAACACCTATTTCCTCATCCATTTCATAAGGAAGAAAAACCGTATAGTTCCCAACTTTTACTTTTTTTATATATTCAAATTTTAGCAACATTTCTAGATGCCAAACCAGCTGACCAGAACTTCCCAAACTATCAACTTTATCTGAACTCACAATTCTTTTTATTAAAGAAAAATGAATCCCAATATTTCGTTTAATACATTTTAATATTGTATATCTAAACCTATTTGAGAGTACTGTTTCTTTGGAAAATCTTGAGCCTTCAATCAATATTTTTTTATTTATTAAAAAATGGATAATTGATAACAATCCTTTTCTAGGGATTTTTAAGCGTTTTTTAGCAATATTATACAAATTCTCAATATTGAGGATTTTATTTTTATTCATAATTTCTTCAGCTATCTCTAAAACACTCCTCACACTGGGATGTTCCAATCCAAGAGTTTTCGCTAGAATTTGAGTTTTCATATAGAGATAACTTCTTTTAATTTAAAGTGTAATTAATATTATGATATTCTTCTTTCGACGGATTATGTAATTCTTCCTTTAGATCATTATAAAGCTTCACAAAATCTGTAAAGGTCCCCTCTGGAGCTTTCAGAATTTCGGATTTTACTAATTTCCTAACCGGGATGTCTAATACACTTTTGTTAAGAATTCTATAAAGGTTGTTTCTTAATAAATATAGATGTATTTTGTCCATAAGAAGAAATAATCTTAAAATGTAAATACTATTTTCAGAACTATTTATTATTTTCTGAATCTTTACTTGTGCTTGTTTTACTCTTAACCAATACTTTCGACTTATATCCTCTATGATTTCTATGGTATTAGAATTCTTCTTATTTTTCATCTCAATAAAATTAGGATTAATAAGTGATTTTATAAAAAGGAGTATTCCAATAAATATCATTAGTATCATCGAGCCCATTCTCTCCAAGATTTTGCCAGATGAATAAAGATATAATCTACAATTACTAAGCAACTATCTCTTATAAATCCAGTTAGACTGAAATTTTACAAGAAAAATCATTTATCTTTTTGAATAAGACAGTAGAAAAATCCTATTGTGTTATGAAGGTGAGGGTATAATCTTTGAGAAAATTTAAGCGAATCATTTAAGTTTTGACCATAAATTTCAGTTAATCCATTTACACCATAATCTTTTGAAATTTTAACTATATTATAACCTTTTAACTGATTAAGGATATTATCTACAACTAATTCATTTTCTTCTGGAGCAATCGAACATGTACAATATAGTAATAATCCACCTGATTTCAATGCTTTCAATCCGGCTTTTAATAATTTTTCCTGAATTGAAGCCATTTTCTCAATGTCTTCCCGTGTTCTGCTCTTCTTTCTTTCGGGATCTTGCCGAATTAATCCTTCTCCTGTACATGGAGCATCTAACAAGATTTTATCAGCTTTTATGTTTATTTTAGGTAAATTTATAGCATCTGTATTTATAACAATTGAATTAGTTATACCCATCCTTCGCAGATTAACTTCTAAAGCAGGTATACGATTTCTATTTTTTTCGACTAATATCAGAGTACTTTTGTTTTGCATTAATTGAGCTAAGTGAGTTGCTTTACTACCCGGTGCTGCACACATATCAACAACGGTATCTGTTTGATAGGGATTAAGAATAATACTTGAAAGCATTGAAGCGATATTTTGTAAATAATAATAGCCCTGGAGAAATTCATGAGTGGAACCTAAATTAAAGGGTTCTTTTATTACTTCAAAACCATAAGGAATCCATTGATTTGTCTTAAATTTGAAATTTTTCTGTTCTAACCTTTTTTTTAAATTAGTGGCGTCTATTTTAAGAGTATTTACTCGAATAGTGGGATTTAATGGAGACTCATTTACTTCAAGTAAATTCTGAGTGCCATCAATCCCTAAAAACTCAATATATCTTTCAATCATATATGGTAAATAT
This sequence comes from Candidatus Thorarchaeota archaeon, assembly GCA_048882645.1. Taxonomy (GTDB): domain Archaea; phylum Asgardarchaeota; class Lokiarchaeia; order Sigyniarchaeales; family SOKP01; genus Loki-b32. Next base: position 17,847 of record JBHLRJ010000063.1, on the reverse strand, counting down.
CCATATTGTTCAGCAAGCTTATGAATAAAATCTTTATTTTGTGACATAGAGCCAGCTCTAAAAATAACTATTAATAGTTAATAAAAAATAATAAATTATATTTGTTATCAGAAGAAAATAGGATTAGCAAATGTTTGAAATAGAAATTAAAGTTCAAGTCTCTGATCCAGATCTAATTAGAAAAAAATTTGAGAATCATCAAGGCGCTTACAAATTTTTCTTGACCCATAAAGACATTTATTACAACATGCCTAAAGGTTTAAGAGACTTCAAAAAAACTGATGAAGCGTTGCGATTGAGAACATCTATTAGATATGATAAAAATAATAAATACAATCCTCAAGAAGTAGATTATTTAATAACATATAAAGGTAAGAAGATTGATAAATTAACAAAATCAAGAGAAGAAATTGAAATTAAAATTGAAGATTTTGAAAAAATGAGAGAGATACTTGAATTGTTAGGATTTCAGGAAGTTCTTACTGTAATGAAAGAAAGAGAATTATATGAGTTTAAATTAGAAGATCATAAGTTTACTGTCTTACTTGATTATATCCCAATTCTACAACAATACTTCGTTGAAGCGGAGTATCTTTCAGAACTTAATGAAGATATCGCAGAATCTCGTGAAAGATTATTCTCCTTTTTAAAATTATTAGGGATGGATAAAAAGGATTCGATTAGGAAATCATATTTAGAACTAATTTTGGAAAAGAATAAATAATGATTGGATGAGAAAAGAAATGGAAAAGAGTTAAGCTTGAAATATGAGTCTATTTCAGAAGTAGTTTATCAAAATATGCTATTTTCTTATCTATTTCACTTTTAATTTTACAAATATCATAATTTTTGAATATTTTGCTGATAAGAGTTCTTTGAATAGAGTTTGAATTGTTAGATACATCCTGAATTAAATTCAAAAATTCATAATAACTTGGTTCTAATTTTACTTTTGCTTCCATAAACTCTCACTTTTTATTTTACTCCTACTTTTTAGTTCACTAAATACAAAAGAAACATATTAGAATAAAAATGAAATGGAGACCAATATTTGTAAATATAAAATTTATTTATTCCTCTAATCTTAGTACTTTATCAGTTAATTCTTCTGAAAAATACAAATTATTGGTCTTTTCTTGTAAAAAATGTGTAAAAAAACATATATTGGTTTAACAACTCTAAATTTCTCCAAGCCTGTTTTTCATGAAAATTTATGTTCATCCAAAATCGCATACATAACTCATTTTTTTAGATCAATATATTCTCCGTCCATTATTCTTACCATATACCTTCTTCCCTTTATAATCCACATGATCTTATGTCCTTCTCGTGCCTTTTTTCCCCATTCAGATTTTTTATTACGATTTTGTTCTATAAAACGATATCCGAATAAATCTATATACTTGATACCACTTGAAAATTTTTTTATTGGATATTCAATATCATCAAGCTTAACTGATTTCTTTCCTTCAAATATAGCACTATATATTTTCAGACCTTTTTCTTTCAAGTCTTCCATAATTATCTTTTAGATCAAATAGTAATAATATTTTGTGCAACAACATCTTCATTCTCCTTATGCTTTTTCTTGGTAATTTCGATGTTTTGAAGGTTAATTGTTGTTTTTGGGAACTTTTCTCCAGTGTTTAATCTCCCAAACGTTTTTTTCTTCTCATTTGAGAAAATACTGAAGTTAAAATTCATCAAGTCTTTTGCTTGTTTGTTTTTAAACTTCATAAACCATGAAAATTCATCAAGATTTAAGGAAAGCTCATCTAATAAGGTTACTTTTTTTAATTCAGTAGTAAAATATGTATCTCTGACTTGTATTGGAATAGGTCTCCCCCATTCCTGTAATTCATCAATTAACATCAAATAAAATGCTAATGGTCTTTCATCAAAAACATAATCTTTAAGATTTGCCTTAAAATTATGAAGTGCGATAGCTTTTGCAGCTGTAATAAATCCTTTATATTCTTCATTAGTTTTTATTTCTTCTGGAGTACCTAGGCCATTCAATAATGATAAAGCAGAAATTACGCCATGATCTAAAGTTAATTGGCTTTTATATTGGTACTCTAGATGTCCGGTGGGTTGTCGTAAAAATGTTTTAGAATTTTGAGAAGTTTTTTCTTTATATTGAAGACCGGCTCCTTCTCGTATTAATTCTCTAGCCTTTTTTGAGAGTCCCTCCTCAATAATTTTTAAATAATCTTCTTGCTTTCCCTTCCAAGATAAATTTATTTTTAAAGGAGTGAATTCTAGATCTAAGGTCGGATAGCATTTTAATAATTGATTAAAGAGGGAATAATTTACTGCTGTTGTCATTTTCCCTAAGGGATATCCGATATCATGAAGTAATCCTATTATCCACCAGAATTTTTCTTTCAAAGCTCTTTTATCCAAATCTATTAACTCTGAAATAATTCCATCTAATTTACCTTGACCTAGATCTTGTTCTAAGAGGAAATCTCCTAACACGGCAACACGAAGTGCATGTTCAGTGTGATCTCTATAATATTTCTGAACACTTGTGCTATAAAGAAAGGCTTCAAGATCAGGTAAAGCGTGTATTAAGTATAATAAGCCTTCTGACTCAATTCCCCTCTCTCTTGAAACATCATAGAGGGCAGAAGAAAGACTTTTTCTTTTGCCTAAAATTATATCAAGATCAAGCTCAAAATCTATATCCTCTTTTTTTGTAGAAGAACCTTTCAGGGCTTCCTCAAGAGGACTTTTTATCCAATCCATTACTCTTGAACCTATTCCGGGTATTAATTCCCTTAAAGATTCAAGTTTTTCAAATTCCTTTTCAGCTTGAGTTATATCCTTTTTAATTTCTTCAATAGAGTTAAAATCTTTACTGTTCTTTAATTCCGTAAGAGCTTCAGGAGGAAGATTATCAAAAATATTTTGAATAGAACTCATCAAGCCAGAAAGCCATTTACTAAAACTACTACTTTGAGAGGAAATTCTATTCATTATCCATTTGTCATTAATTCTATAATCAGGCATTTTCCTTGAATTTAATTTAGGTATAAATCCCTTCATGCTGTTTTTTTTAATTAAAATTTAAAATTATAAATATTGTGTGTTGTTATTGAAACTTTTGGTTTTAAATACTCAATTTTAAATTTTCTTAATCTACTTTATTTATTAGTGAAAAATTGGGATTTAGATATGATTTAAGGTTTTGGGGTTTTCATGGTATATTTTGAAATCAACCAGATAGGATTCAATTGTGGAGAAAGTAAATCAAATTGTCCTAAATATCCAAAATATTGTATGTCATGTCTTAAAAAGAAGTTAAAGGAATTAGGATTTGAGATCACCCCAGGTTTAGAAGTATTTGAGTTGGATTCATATGAAAGACATCAACAGGTTGAAAGAGAAATAATTTGGCAGAAATTTTTAGACGTTCTTAACATAAGACATATATTAATAATGGATAAGGAATCAGGGCTGAAATTAGTAAGTTACTCGATTTCAGGGGCAGAGATAGATGCGGATTTGTTAAGTGGGTTTATACAAGCAAATATTACTTTTTCAGAATCAGAGAAAGTTTCATTTAATGGTTATCAGTATATGAAGAACCAGCAATTTTATGAGTTTCAATATGAAAATTTTAATATTTTGATGAAAAATGGAGAATTTGTACGACTTTGTTTAATTTTAGATCATAAAGCTTCAGATAACCTGCGAACTGATGTATCGCAATTTTTACGGGAGTATGAAGATTTATTTAACAATGAAATATCAGATTTCAAGAAATCTGGGGTTTTTAATGCTGTTAATATGATCGAATATTCAATAGAAGCTTTAAATATAAAGTTAGTATTTCCTATGTCATTAGCGCACAGCATTCCACCAAATGAACTCCAAAAAATAGATGAGAATCAGATACAGAAGGCGATAATGAGTCTGGCAAATGAATTTCTTGTCTCCAAACCATTTTTCTTTATTAATAATCTACTTAATAGAGTAAAGAAGATTGTCGATCTTGATTCAAATGTGATTTTATATGAAATTTATCAACTTGTCAAAGACAATATTATTATACCAACTGATCTTGAAACAGCATTAAGTAATATAGAGATGAAACAAGAAGCAAAATCAGAAAAAATTGCTAAATTTAAACCAATATCTTCCATTCTTACAAATAAATCTGATTTTGAAGATCTACAAATAAATTTAGAGGATTTGGATGAATCTTCCGCAAGTAAGTTAGTAAAAGACCTAGTAAAGAAAGGTAAAATTTCAGAAAAAACTTTAGCATATCAAATAGCTGATAAGGAATTCAAAAAAGCTCTTTACATTGCAAGGGAATTTAATTTTAAAGATGAAATCAACAAGATTTCACAAATGATCTTAGAGCTGGAAAAAAAGGAAAAACAACTTGAGTTAGAGTTTGTAATGAAGGCAGGAGAGAATGCCGAAAAGAACGGAGATTACCTAAATAGTATTAATAATTATCAAAAGGCACTAAAGATATTAGAAAGTTTTCTAATTTTTAATGTATCAGATTCTCGAATAAAAAAACTAAAGAAAAAGATAATCAAACTCAGATCTGAGATTTAATTCATTTTAATGCTTTCTCTCACAATCTCATGATGACAAATAGTAATAGAACTATTCGGAGTAGCAATTAAATTCACATCTTTTATGACCTCAACAAATGAAGCTAAAATCACTAGGTTCTGATTATTTCCTTTTAGATCTACATTATCACGAATCAAACAGTTATCAGAAATAATTGTTTTATCAATGCTTACATTCTTGGCGATATACGTTTTGTTATAAATTACTGATTCTTTAATCTTTGCGTTATCACCAATATATACATTATTTCCAATTACTACATTGGGGCCAATTTCACAATCTTTTCCTAGGGTAACATTCTCTCCAATTGTAACAGGAGGATATATTAAAGCTTTGCCTTCAATATCTACACTATCATCAATTAGGTTCTTATCTTTTTTATTTGAATTTTGTATAATATCATTCATTAATTGTATATTTCCTTCTAATAATTCTTCAGGTTTTCCAATATCTTTCCAAATACCTGATAAAGGATGGTGATACAGATTATTTTCACTCGCTAATATAGGAAAGATATCTTTCTCAATTGAAATTTTCCGGTTTGGCTCGATATAGTTAAAAACTTCTGGTTCTAATAAGTATACTCCTGCATTAATAGGCATAGGGACATCTCCTCCTTCTGGGGAAGTATAGTCGCTCTTCTCAAGAAATTTTAAAACCTTTTTCGTTTCTTCATCAACAATAAGAACACCATATCTTGAGGGATCTTCAACAAACTTACTCGCAATTAACCCAATTCCACCATACTCTTCATGAGCTTTAATCATTACCTTAAAATCAAAATTTAAAATCACATCTCCATTTATCATGAAAAAATTATCATCTTTTAAATGATCTTCAGCTAATTTGACAGCTCCAGCAGTTCCCATTGGAATCCTCTCATTTGTATATTGGATATCGACTCCCAATTTTTCACCATCCTTAAAGTAATTTTGTAGGATATCAGCCATAACACTTACCGCTAAAGTTATATCTGTAACTCCTGCTGATTTCAGAAGAAGAATTTGACGTTCAATAACTGGTTTGTTAACTATTGGAATAAGAGATTTAGGGATTGTACATGTTAGCGGTCGTAATCTTGTACCCCATCCACCAGAGATAATTATTCCCTTTGTCATTGTATCAATTTGTTGAATCAATAATTGATATTGTTATTTAAAGGATATTGAATTTTAATTAAAACAGAAATTAAAGTTTATTTAATTCTAAACCCTAAATTAATAATTTATATTTAAAATTTAATTTATTCAGTTATTGCTCAGTACTTTTGTGAATTCTCTTCCCTTTCAATCATTTTTTGAACTTTAATAACTGATTTGATGTTAGTGAAATACCAAGTAATAACAAGGCTTACAAATTGTAAATAGAGACTGATTATGAAAAGTAATGAAATTCCTAACACATCTGCTAACGGCCCGGAGATGATCATTCCTAGGGGTGTAACAGCTGCTGCAATACTGGAAATTATTGAAAACACTCTACCTTGAGTTTCTGGTGGAACTCTTGTCTGCAACATAGTAAGAAACATTGTATTTGCTATAGGTATCATAGAAGCATGAATTAAAGCTCCTATGCCAATCAAAAGAAAATTTCCCTTCGGAGCAAAAGTGGTTAGAGAATATCCAGCAATTCCAATAATCACGGAATATAATATTATTAATTCCTTATGTTTCCAGTGTTTCTTGGAGGTTGCTATAATAGCACCCAAAACTATACCTCCTTGTAGAAATGCACTTACAAAAGCGAATTGTTGTTCCGCTCCTGCGTGATTAAGAATAATAAATAATGACATCAAGGTTGTAAATGGCATATTCAAAAGATTAATTACGGAAATAAATATGATTAGGGTTAATAGTGTTTTTACAGACTTTAGAATCTTTAAGCCAGATCTAAAGTCTGTAAGATAAGATACCCTCTTTTTGCGATCTGATTCAATAGTAATTGAGGGAATCTTAATTAAAATTAATGGAATGATTGCTATAAAAAATGTGAGAATATCGGCCCAAAGTATTAATTCTATTGGAAAAAAATACAATAATGTTCCAGCAACTATTGGTCCAATTACACGTATAATACCTGTGAATAAATAATTGATCCCATTCATTCTACTCAAATGTTTCTTCGGTACCATCAATGGAATGATCGCGTTAACAGTAGGAAAATGAATTGCTTGGCAGATTCCCCTAAAAAAATTCATGATCATAACTAACCAAATGTTAGCAACTCCAGTCCAAAAGAATATGATAATTAAAAATGTTATTAATGCTTGAAGTGAGTCTGTTATTGCGATAGTAATTTTACGATTCCATCTATCAATAAATACTCCCACAATAGGTGGAACGATTACTGCAGGTATAGATCCAAGAAAAAAAGCAATAGATACGTAAATTGGACTTTTTGTCCCCTCTGCAATCCACCAAACAATTACAAATTGAATAATGGAAGACCCCAATAATGAACATAATTGACCTCCCCAAAAAAATAAATAACTACGAAATGTATGTGTAGTAGGAGTTATCTCCATAAAAGTGTTAAATGAAGTTTTACTTCAAAAGTTTGTGAATAAGCATCTAAAAAAGAGATCTGAGCATTAATATTTTAAAAAAGATTTAGAAGATAAGAAATGTTTTGCGAATGCTGTGGTTTGGAAATGTATGATCCAAATCTAAAATTCTGCCCAAATTGTGGTTTTCTGTTGAAAATAATTCCTGATATTTCATTCGATAAAATACTAAGTAAAATTATAAATAGCGAAAGAGGTATTGAAAAAGTTATCTTAGTTGATAGAACCGGACTTACCATCGCAAGTGTTTCTAAATTTTCGTACTTCCGTACCAACGTTCATGAGATTGGTGCTGTTGCCTCCGCCGTTTTTTATGCTTCAGAAGAACAAGGTGAGAACCTTGAACTTGGAGACTTAGAGATGTTAACCAGTGAATTTTCAGAAGGAAAGATATTTGTGTCAAACTTTGGGAGAAAAATCATAATCTCTCTAATTTCTGACTCTGATGTAAATATTGGATTGATAAGGCTTATTCTTAAACGATCTGGAGATGTATCATACTAAAATTATGATAAATTAAAAAAAAATACTAAGAAAAGATTTATTTTTTGTATAATGGATCTGCTTCTTGTAAAACACGTCTTTGGACTTTCCCTAGAATATTCTTAGGGACTTCATCTATGAACTCGATAATAGCAGGACATTTCCATTTTGTCATGTTTTTCTCTGTCCAGGCTATTAGTTCTTCTTCGGTTATTTTCCCAACATATTCTGGTTTAAGAGTAACCCAAGCTTTTGTTATTTCCCCAACCTTTCCTTTTGGATCGGGTAAACCTGCAACTGCTGCTTCTGACACTGCTTCATTACTCATAAGCATCGTTTCAACTTCAGCGGGAAAAACGGAATGACCTGCTACTTTAATTAATTGCTTTTTCCGGTCTCTTAACGCCACGGTACCATCTTCATTCATAAATCCAATATCTCCCGTTAAAAGCCAAGTTCTACCATCCCAAGTTTTTAAGGTTTCAGTAGATTCTTCTTGTTGGTTGAGATACCCTTGCATAACTTGAGGACCACATACGCATAGTTCACCAGTATGCTCTTCCCCATATTTTGAACCTGGTAATCCATCTGCAATTGGTCCTCTTTTGAACTCGTCTACATCGAAAATACCCCAATCTGTACCTGGAAAAGGCATACCAATGGTTCCTATGGGACTCTCACCAAATAAATTTCCTGCACTTACAACGGGCGATGCTTCAGAGAGACCATAACCTTCTACAATCCTTCCTCCAGTACTCTTTTGAAATGCCTCTTGTACGGGTGCATGTAAAGGTCCCGCTCCTGAAATTGAAAGTCTTAATCTGCCCATCAAATCTGGAAATTTGTCAAGTTTAGGAAAATCAGCAATCCTTTTAAACAGAATTTCGGCTCCTGCGTAAAATAAACCTTTAGGTGCTTCAATATGGGTAATTTCCTTAAGGAATTCGTCAGTTGGAGGAGGCCTTGGAAACAACATCATCCATCCTCCCAAAGCTATAGTTACATTCATCACCGCAGTCATAGCAAAAGAGTGAAATAATGGTAAAGCACCAATATCTCCTACACCAGGATCTTCTCCTCCAACCCATAACATTGCTTGAGTTGCATTCGAGACTAAGTTAAAGTGCGTTAAGATTGTAGCCTTAGGTACTCCTGTTGTTCCACCCGTCATTATATAGGTAGCAGGATGTTGAGTAGGATTAAAATCCACTTTCGGAAGATCTGGCTCTGTATCTAGCAGATCTAAAAACTTAATAGCACTAGGAAAATCCACTTTTCCACTTGGTAATACACCAAACAATTTTCCTATCTTTTTTTTCCACCCTGGTATACCTGATGCTAAATCGCCTACGTTTGTATAAATTACCATCTCAATATTTGTTTTACTTATAATAGGACGAGCCAATTCTTCATATAATGAGTCTAAGGCAATTAATACTTTTGCACCAGTTAATTTAAGGTGATGTAGAACTTCTAATGGTTTATATGTTACGTTTACACCTGTAGGGATAGCTCCTAATTTTGCTGATGCATAAAAGCTAATTACATACTGAAAACTGTTTGGCAATAAGAACGCAACTACATCTCCTTTCTTCACACCAAGCTTATGAAGCGCAGTTGCTAAAGAATCTATAGCTTTTCCGGCCTCATCATAGGTCATCCAAGAATCTAAAAACCAGATCATCTTGTTATTAGCATATTTCTTTCGCTGTCTCTCAAAAAATTGACCTAATGAGACTTTTTCAAAATCGTAGTTTTTTGGGGTATCCTTTGGCCACCACTTTTTAAACCATGCCTTGTCTTCATTAACTTGCCATTCTGCCATCTTGCTTACACTTTTAAATTATTTCTTCAATTAGATTACATTTTGCAAATATTAGTTGTAAACAGTAATTTAAATTGGTATAAATTTATAAAGTTTATAAAAAATAATTATCTAAATTTTCCAGTACATATTTAAAGCCAATTCATGTCTTATTTCGAAACTGAAATTTTCACAATAAACTATAGTTGAAACTATAATCAAAGTAAATTCCCGGAATGACCTTTTTGGTATTCACAATAAACTATAATAAAAACTATATTGCCGCACCACCGAAGAAAGCGATCACCATGGGAGAGATCATTTTATTAATAAATTCCCTCATTGGCCACCATTTTGAGAACATAAGTTTAACTTCATTTACAAGCCATTTTGGTATTTTAATAGAATATTGAATTTTAGTATTTATGAAGTAGGATTGAATACAAAATTATAATAACAAAAATTAAAAGATACAAATAATTCGAAATAAGTAAGAATCTATAAAAAAAGAAAGAGTTGAAAAAATTGACTTGTATCCACGGATTAGACGAAGAAAATTGCCCTACTTGTAGAATTATTAGATCTTCATTGCCGAACGTTAAAGTAGAGGGAAGAAAGATGCATGATTTCAAGATTAAAAACCCCTTCTTTAAAACAGGAGCTTCTTTAAATGATATATTATCTAAAGAAATAACTACTAAGAAATTGAATATGCCTAAAACCACAGTTAGTCCCATATTAAAACCAACTCTTATAACAGATTTACCTAATTTTGGAAATAAATTATTTTTAGAAAGATTAAAAGAATTAGACATTTCTAAAGAAGATAATTTCAAAATAACTGAAAAAATTCCTCTTGAGAATCCTAATTGGAAATTTGAGGAAGAAGATTAAGGTCATATCTAAAGGATTATATTAGTTCTTATTATTTTTCATTCTTTTTACGTTAGTATTTTAAAGGATTAAATCATAATTATAAATTATAACGTAATCAGTAAAACATTTAAGAGGTAAATCAAATGAGTGAAGAGTTTCAACTTCAGATTGAGTGGTTAGGACACGCGTCTTTTAGAGTAAAAACTGGTAGTGGAAGAGTTATTTATTTAGATCCTTACCAGATAAAAGATGGTGAAGAAAAAGCTGATATAATTATCAGTAGCCATAGTCATTTTGATCACTTTCATAGTGAGTCTATCCAAAAATTGATGAAAGAAGATACTATCGTTTTAGGACCAGAAAGCATTGCTAGTAATTTAAAGGAATTCAATGGTCAACCTATCAAGTTAGGGGATTCTTTTGACTATAAAGACCTTTCGATTGAACTAATTCCTTCTTATAATATCAAAAAACCGAATCATCCAAAGTCAAATAGATGGGCAGGAATAATTGTAAGATCTGGAGGTAAAAGTGTGTACCATGCCGGAGATACGGAAAGAATCCCAGAAATGAAGGACTTGGCAGATAAGAATATAACTGTAGCCCTTCTTCCTTGTGGTGGGACATACACAATGGATTTTGATGAATCAACGGACTGTGCAGTAGATATAAAGCCTGAAATTGCGGTCCCAATGCATAATTGGGATAAGAATTTAAATAAATTTAAAGAACTTTTAAACAAAAAGGATTCTAACATCAAAGTAGTAATTTTAGAAAAGGGAGGTACTCCTTTAAAAGTATAATAATAATCTAAATATTTTTCTTTTTTTCCTTTACATTTGATTTTAATGTTATTAGTTAATAACTTAAATTTATTGATTCTGATTTTTAGAACGATGTAACATTAAAACTTTTAGAAATATTAAAACAAATAACTTAGATGAACATTTTTAAATATGAAAAATAAAAAAAAGATAACTATTTTATCAATTTTACACGTTTCTTTACTAAAATAACAGATATTATACTAATTAGACACACTACTAAACCGAGTGTATATCCACTAACGACTCCATCACCGTTCCCATTTCCTTCCGTTGGAGGCCATTTTACATCCCCATTTGAATCTATAAGATTAACATAAATATCAATATTCGGAGTGGCTCTACTATCTTGCCAAGAAATAATTGCACCTCCAGATCCATCATTAACAATTTGAGGGACACTTTGAAAATTTTCAGCGGTGCAAATTGGTACTCCATTGCTGATCCATTGAATGCCTCCACTTGAACTGACTCGTTGAGCGTAGATATCAGTATAGGGGGCATCTCTTTCATCTTCCCAGACAACTATTGCTCCATTAGTTCCATCTCCACAGATTTGGGGATCTGTTTGATGCTCGTCAGCTGTAGTTATTGCCACACCATTAACATTCCATAAAGTATTTCCATTTGAAGCAACCCGTTGAGCATATATGTCAAAACCTGTCGAACTTCTAACATCTGCCCATGCAATAATCGCACCACTATTACCATCACTACAAATAATAGGGTCATAATTGCTATAAGGTAAATTACATACCTCTATACCATCATTACCCCATGTTAATGCTCCAGTAGAATCAATCCTCTGTGTATAAATATTATTATATGTATTTCTATCATCTAGCCAGGCAATAATTGCACCTCCAATTCCATCATCGCATATTATCTGATCTATTTGATTTGCACTAGTAGTACAAATAGTTGTCCCATTAGTTATCCACACTGTAATTCCAGACCCATTAACTCGCTGAGTATAAACATGGTAGTCAGGACTGTTTCTAAAATCAGTCCAGGTAATAATTGCACCCCCAGTGCTATCGATACACGTTTTAGGTTGAAGAACATTTATATTAGTACAAATTGGAACACCATTAATAGGCCACTGTAAAATCCCACTTGAATTAATTCGTTGACTAAAAATATTTTCACCCGTAGCCGCTAAAAGATTTTTACTGTACCATGTAATGACTGCGCCTTCTGCTCCATCATTTATGATTGTCGCCCACTGATCTTCACTTAACATACAGATAACCGTACCGTTAGAAGTCCATTGTATATTCCCATTTGAGTCAATCCTTTGAGCGTAAATATCATAATCCAATCCATTTCTTTTATCTGACCAAACTATAATAGCACCTCCGACTCCATCACTACAAATTCTAGGAGTACGTTGTTCATTATTAGCAGTGCAAATAGCAATCCCATCTGGAGCCCAATTTACATTTCCAGCAGAATTAATTCTTTGAACATAAATATCTCCAGGATCATTTCTCTCATCTTTCCATACTATAATAGCACCACCAGATCCATCGCTACAAATTTGACCTATAAATTGGTTATTAATTGCAGTGCATACTGATCCACCATTGCTTGAAGCTTTGAGAACTTCAGAACCAATTTTATTATTAATGTTATCTAAACCTTCCTTTTCGTTAACTAAAAAGATATCACTAAAATCTTGAGTAGTAAAAATTGATAACACAAAAATTATTCCTAGTACCGTTAAGATTATTTTTCTCATTTTTGTATTGGTTTTCATTATTATTCACTTAAAAAAAACTATTAAATTATATCTTTGAAAATCTTATATATAAAAACTATGTTTTTTCAATGTTAGTTCATTTATGTGTAATTAAAGTGTTTTTTTAACAATATAAAGTAAGATCAGTATATTCTCTTCTTAATGTAGGTTTAAATGCATATTATTTCGTTAATATCTATTCTAGAACCTTTTGATTTAGAAGAATTCGGCGTTTGGAAACAATGGAGACAAATGGCAAATAGAATATATATTGAGGATCTCGAAGAACTAAGAATGTAATTAAATTAAGACATCGCTAAAATGAATTGATTCTCCTTTTTTCATTATCTTCATTAAAAAAATCATTTTTAAAGATAAGATTTTAAACCATGAATTTTACCACTTATATATAAATTTCTATATTGATTTGAATTCAGTATATAATTATTTTGTGATATTAAATGGAAGTTGATGAAGATTTTAAGAATAACACAACAGTAGCATACATTTCTATGGAAATTGGTGTTGATAGTAATATACCGACTTATAGTGGTGGCTTGGGAGTGCTTTCAGGAGATACTGTAAGATCAGCAGCAGACTTAGAGATACCTATGGTAGGGATTTGTTTATGTTATAGTAGTGGTTACTTCTATCAATTTTTCAATGAATTTGGGGAACAAAAGGAACGTGAAATAGAATGGAATTTCTTCTATGAGTTTAAAAGAGCCCCCAACCCAATTATTGTTAAAATAGAAGATAAAGACGTGAAAGTGTCTGCTTGGCAATATAACATTATAGGTCAATCAGGTCATCTTTTACCTATTTACTTATTAACAACAGATGTTGAGGGAAATGAAGACTGGATGAAAAAAATGACTGGATCGCTTTATGACTCTACATCACAATGGAATAGGATTGTTCAAGAAATGATTTTGGGGATAGGAGCCGTCAAATTACTAAACTCTTTAGGGTATAATAATATTCAAACATATCATCTGAATGAAGGTCATGGTTCATTCGCAATCGTAGAACTATTTGATATGATGAATGGAGATATTGATAAAGTTAAAGAAAAAGTAGTTTTTACCACTCACACCCCGGTTCCTGCAGGTCATGATCGATTTACACAAGAGACTGTTGATAAAGTTTTTGTAAAGCGGATGCCTCCTGAGATAAGGAAATTAGCTGATGATAATGGAGATTTCAACATGACTTTTTTAGGAATGGCACTTTCTCGGTATAGAAATGGTGTTGCGAAAAAGCATGGCGATATCTCTAGAAAAATGTTCCCCCAATATGAAATTGATTATATAACTAATGGAATTCATTTACCCTATTGGGTTTCTAAACCTTTCAGGAGGATTTTTAGTCGAAAATGGCAAAATTGGACCGCAAATCCATATGTCCTCGAAAATGCTATCGAGTTGGATGATTTGGAAGTTTTTGATGCACATATAGAAAATAAATTTAACTTGTTATCATACCAAAAAGGTCATTCATGGAATTTACTTGATGAAGAATTGATTACAATAGGATTCGCGAGACGTTTTGCTACTTATAAGAGAGCTACGTTAATTTTTCATGATATAGACAGATTTGGTAAACTTGCGAAAGGCCATCTTCAATTGATATTTGCAGGGAAGGCTCACCCAAAAGATCAAGGAGGAAAAGATTACATTAAAAAAATTCATGAATCAAGTGAATACTTATTTGATAACTATGGAGTAAAGGTCGTGATAATGGAGAACTATAATATGGATCTTGCTCATATGATGGTTTCTGGTGTAGATATTTGGTTAAACACCCCTGAGAGATACCGTGAAGCCAGTGGAACTAGCGGTATGAAAGCAGCATTAAATGGAGTACCAAATTTAAGCACCCAAGATGGTTGGTGGTTAGAAGGTTATAAGAGGAATCCCCTAGCTGGCTGGGCAATAGGGCCTAATGATTCAAATCCAGAAGATCCTGGAGTTTCGAATGACTGGGATATTGATTCTAATGCACTTTATGAGCTTTTAGAAAATGAGATTATTCCTAATTATATGAATCATGAGCAATGGATTTTTAGACAGAAAAATGCGATATCATTAGCAGGTTATTTCAATACACGTAGGATGTGTATGGAATACGCAGAAAAAGCCTATAATTTGAAAAGACAGAAACCTTGGAAGTTTGTTAAAAAGACTTCTATCTTCTGAATTCTTTTAAAAATAAAATCAGAATCTATTTTAATTTTTGTTTATACCACCGATTAGTTCAATCGGACGTATTTTGATAAAGCTATCAAAATCTTTTCTGTCAAAGTAATCCTCTAAAACCTGTTTGAATAAATCTTCCATTAGATCAACTCCTTCATTGATTCCCTTCAGATCTTTTGCTAAAAGGAGTAAATATTGCGAGGTTACCCGAAGATAGAAATGTATTTTTTCAAAATCTACTGCTGAATATGATTCAATGATATTATTTGTACTGCTGATAATATCTTGAGTAGTGAATAGTATAATCAGAAATTTTTCAGTATATTCTTCTTTTAAATAGCTATCCCTAATCGCAAGAGCTAGTAAGGGATTCTTGATATAATTTTTAAATATCTCTTGAAGGCGGGTTATGTTTCCTCTTATTTTACTTTTATTATGAAAAAATACAAAATTTTCATTCAATTTTAAAGGTTCTTCATCAAGATAAGAAATCTTTTTAGGGGGACTATTAAATTTAAATTCTTTAAGGTAATTTGACATCGTAAAAGAGATCTCAATAGATTTATTTAATTATAGAAAATTTGAATTAATAAAAAAGTTTCATGATTTTAGATATTAAGTTTATATGAAAAAATGAAATTAGGCTCTCTTAATCTAGCAAATAGATACATTTTAGCTCCTATGCAAAATGTGACAACTGCACCTTATAGAAGGTTTTGTAGGAAACTTCAAGAAATTGGACTAGTTAGTGTTCCTATGCTCTATACCAAAGGTATATCAAAGAATCCAAAATCTATGGTACATAAATTGTATAAAATTGAAGAAGAACGTCCTATAAGTATTCAACTGATAGGATCTGATGAGGATGCACTTAGAAAGTCTATCGATTATCTTGAAAGCTATAAGTTTGATATTCTTGATATAAATGCTGGTTGCCCGTCACATAGAGCGATGAAGGCAGGTGAGGGAGGATATCTGATGAATAATTTAGTCCGGTTAAATGAATTACTTAAAATTGCGGTTAAGTATTCCTCAAGACCTGTTTCTCTAAAAATAAGGACAGGATTTGAAAAACCAATGAAAATCAGTGAAATTTCAAAGATTGTTAATAATTCGGGGATTGACATATTAATAATTCATGCAAGAACAGTAAAGAGTAATTATCAAGATGGTGCACTAGATTTAGAGACGGTCAAAAAGCTTAAAGAGAAGTTATCAATTCCATTAGTAGGAAATGGTAATATTACTTCACCAATTTTAGCAAAAAAGTTCATCGATGATACAAATGTAGACGCGTTGATGATAGGAAGAGAATCTATGGGTAATCCGATGATATTTAAGCAAATCCACGAATATCTAACCAAGGGTATAATAATTCCTTTTGTAAACAATGCCAAAATCGTCAAAAATAATCTTAAAATTTATGAAGATGTTATTGATGAGCTTTTAGAATCCCATTCTTACCCCTATGGTGAGGATGATATCAAATTTAAAGAACTAAAAAGAAATTCTATATGGTTAACAAAAGATATTAAGAATTCGACCAAAATTAGAACTATTTTAAGTAAAATCAAAAACTTGGAACAACTTAGAACGACTCTAAATGAAATATTTAATTAAAAGAAAGATAGTTAAAAAATGGAAAAGTGTTAATTTTTATCTATATTTTTCTAAGAGTTCCTTATGCGTAAATACTCCATCTTCTGTAATGACACCAGTAACAAGTCGGAACGGTGTTATATCAAATGCATAATTCAAGCATTCTACACCATCTGGAACAATTTGAATTTTACCTAAAACATTACTTACTTCGCTACTATCTCGTTGTTCAATTGTAACATCATCTACAGTCTCCTGAAGCGATAAGGTAGATGTCGGAGCAGCAACATAAAATGGAATATTGTTATCGGATGCTGCAAGAGCAACTAAATATGTCCCAATTTTATTAAAAACAGCATCAGAGGTGATTCGATCAGTTCCGACAATAACTTTATTGACTTTTCCTAATCTCATTAGCAAGCCAGAGGATGTATCGGATATTACCTTAACAGGAATTTTGTCAAAATGCAGTTCATAAGCTGTTAATCTGGCACCTTGTAATCGAGGTCTTGTTTCGTCAGCAATGACGTCAATTTTCTTTCCTTGCTCTATTGCTGCCCTAATTGGTGCTAAAGCTGTTCCATATTGAACAGTTGCCAGTGAGCCGGCATTACAATGAGTAAGAACAGTATCACCATCCTCTAATAACTCTGCCCCATTTTTCCCTATATTTTTATTGACTAGGATATCTTCTTGCGCCATAAGTTTAGCCTCCTCAATGATAAGTTTTGATAGATTTTTTGGATCGTCAGGATACTCGCTTAATATTTTCCAAATCCTATTCACTGCCCAAAATAGGTTTGAGGCAGTGGGCCTAGTTTCTTTTATTATTTTTGCCGCTTGTTCCATAGATTCTAAAAATCGTTCTTTAGGAAGTTCATTATACTCTAGTGTTGCTAAAGCCATGCCCATTGCTGCTGCAACACCAATAGCAGGAGCACCTCGGATATTCATCACTTTTATAGAAGTCGCTACATCTCTAAAATTTTCAAATTCAAGGAACTTAAGATCATGAGGAAGAAGCGTTTGGTCAATCATTTTTACTTTATTTTCGTCAGTCCATTCAATTGAAGGAATCATACTAACCTAAAATATATCAAGATATAAAAATTAAATTTGTTAAAAGAATATCTTGAAAAAAAATTTATAATAAATATAAG